>JAHEHQ010000189.1:3251-5611 GCA_024644505.1 Gammaproteobacteria bacterium | reverse complement strand
TAACTCTCGGCACGGCCGAGAATCACGCAATTGGCCACGATCAATTGTATGAATGCCCCCAGCGCATTGTAGAGTTCGAGACTGATGGCGTGGATCGCATAATCGACAATGGTGACAAAGGTGGCAATGATGACGATATAGGATGCGATGCGCACCTGCTTGGGAATGAAGTTGCGCAACAGGGACACCAGCGCACTTGAGCAGACCAGAACGAACAGGGTGGCCAGCCCCATGCCGATGGCATTCATGGTGGTGTTGGTGACCGCAAGCGCCGGGCAAAGCCCGAGCAGCATGACAAAGACCGGATTCTCCTTCCAGATGCCCCGCAGAAAGGTATCCATGGTGATGGGCGTAGGTTTATGGGGGAGATCAGCCATCAGTTGTTCACCTTGAGAACATCCAGGTGACGCGCGATCAAAGGCAGCATTTTCTGGGCACTCTGGTTGAGGCCCCTGCCAATCGCCCTGGAAGTGATTGTGGCACCGGAAATGGCGTCCACCTGCCAGATACCCGTCTTGGTGCCATGCTTTACCGTTGCCACAGCATGGGCCAGTTGGTTGTTGTCCGCAGCCAGCTGGACGGACAAGCCATCAAAGTTGGCCATGAACTGTTTGTTGCCCTCGACGGTGTTTTTGTCACCCATACCGGGCGTGTCGGTACTCTTCATGATGACCAGACCAACGATGCACTCGCATTTCGGGTCATAGCCATAGAGTGTACGCACCACGTCCTGGTAACCCTGAGCGGCGCCCTGCAGGGCGATTCCCATCAAGATTCCGGATTCATCGTAGACCGCGTAGAGATTGGCCTCATTTATACCCGTCTCCTGGTCCAGGCGAACCAGTCCGTCTTCACTCAAGGCGAAACTGACACGGGTTGACATCGCCTTGTCCGCTTCAGGGATAACCTGGAATACCGCCTGTTCCAGAGCCAGTCTCTCTTTTTCCTTGATAATGGGTTCTGTGTACCTGGCAACCAGCACCACAAGAAGACCCGAGATCATGGCGATGAGCCCCAGCGTTCGAATCATGGAGAGACTCGAAGGCATCGGCAGGATCTGTGGCTTCGCTTCGCCGCTCATGGTTTTGTCGCCTTCTTACGGCCGGTGCCGTATACCCTGGGCTGGGTGAACGCACCGATGAGGGGAGAGGCCGCGTTGCCGAAAAGTATGGCGTACATGACACCTTCTGGCAGCCCGCCGAAGAGACGGATAATGACCGTCAGAAAACCGATAAGAAGCCCGTATATCCAGACCCCCATCGGCGTCGTCGGCGACGCGATCATATCCGATGCCATGAACATGGCGCCCAGCATCATGCCACCGGAGAGCAGCGTGAACAGGGGTGCCGGATAGGCCTCGGCATCGAGCAGATAAAAGCCACCCGCCGTGACGAAAGCCCCAAGCAGCATCGCCGCCGGAATGCGCCAGTCCATCATGCGCCGAAGCGCCAGATAGGCGCCGCATACCAGGATCAGCAGGGCCGAAGTCTCGCCCGCTGAACCGGCGGTCATACCGAAGAAGAGGTCAGCATTCTCCGTCGCGATATGTGCCCGAATGCCGTCGCCGAACTTCTGCAACGCCAGGGGCGTGGCGCCTGAAAAACCGTCCACTGCGATTCCCTTTACCCACCCGGCAACGGATTCGGGTTCAACGAAGGGAAGTGTCCAGGTGGTGGGTATGAATTCGGTAAATCGACCGGGCGCGAACGCGGGGGTCCAGGTTGTGATGGCCACGGGAAAGGCGGCCTGAACGAAGGCCCGGCCGACCAGCGCCGGATTGAATACATTGAACCCGATGCCCCCGAACATCACCTTGGTCAGGGCTATGCCCACAAATCCCGCCACAACGGCCATCCAGAGGGGGAATCCCGGCGGCAGGGTAAGTGCCAGCAAAAGCCCGGTGATCACGGCGCTGAAATCACCTACCGTAGTGGGCTTTTCCGACAGCCGGCAGAACAGGTGCTCGGTCCCGACACAGGCGAGCGTCGTCACCAGGATCAATGCCAGGGCACTGAGCCCGAACTGATAAACCGAAAACACGCACAGCGGCAGCAACGCATACACCACATTGCGCATGATCTGATCCACGCTCGGCGCCTTCCGGAGATGGGGCGAACCTCTCAGCTCAACTAAAGGTATTTTCCTGTTCATGGAGCGGGTGCGGGGTTTCCGGTGTCCATCATGCCGCCCGCTCCCGGTTCTCCCGGTTGATCGCCTTGGCTATCCGGAAATACTGCACCAGGGGAATCCCGGACGGGCAGACGTAGCTGCAGCAGCCGCACTCGAAACAGTCGTTGAGGTGATAATTCTCCTCCATGACAGCGTATTGGCGTTTTGCCGCGAGCATACCCAGCTCCGAA
>JAHEHQ010000189.1:0-3241 GCA_024644505.1 Gammaproteobacteria bacterium | reverse complement strand
GATGTATGGGACAGGCCTGTACGCAGTATGCGCATCTGATACAGGGCCACACTTTCTTTGGAATCTGCTTCGACATCTCCTCGTCGGTTAATACCAGAATCCCCGATATGCCCTTGGTGACCGGTACGTCCAGCGAGGCCACCGAGGCTCCCATCATAGGCCCCCCCATGATCAGCTGTCTGGCCTCACCCTGGAAACCGAGTTGTTCCAGCACAAAACGCAGCGGCGTACCCAGGGCCACCAGATAGTTTCCCGGTTTTTCTATACCCGGGCCGGAAATGGTAACCACACGTTCGATCAACCCATGACCCTGGGGCAGCAAAGCGCCAAGCTGTGCCAGGGTAGCCACGTTGTACACGCTGACCCCCACCGCTGAAGGATAGCCGCCGCTGGGGACCTCCCTGCCCAGAAGGGCTTTGATCATCATTTTCTCCGCGCCCTGGGGATACTTGGTTTTCATGACTCCCACGGTTACGCTGCCATCCGACGGGCAGGCCTTGCGCAGGGCCTCGATGGCATCCGGTTTGTTGTCCTCGATGCCGATGATCGCCCTTTCCGCACCCGTGGCCTTCATGGCTACCCGGATCCCGGAGAACAGATCCATGGAGTACTCCACCATTACCCGGTGGTCCGTGGTCAGATAAGGCTCGCATTCACAGCCGTTGACCATCACCGTATCGACCTTCTGGCCCTCGGGAACGGTCATCTTCACATGGGTCGGAAAACTTGCGCCTCCCAGACCGACCATACCGGTCTCTTTTACCGCTTTGATAATCTCCGCCGGAGACATGACGGAGACATCCTGAGGAGAACCGTAGAGCACCTCCTGACTGACCCCGGCGTGCAGCTTCAGCACAATGGCCGGCGCCCTGGGACCGCGCGCGGTGCGCATCAAATCGAGACGTTTGATGACGCCGGTTGCCGGCGCATGCAAAGGTACGGACATGAACCCGTCCGCCCGGGCCACCACCTCTCCCCTCACCACCTCCTGACCTTCATGAACGACGGGGACGGAAGGCGCACCGAAATGCTGGGAAAGCGGCAATATCATCTCCGGCGCGAAATAGAGTCGACGGATCTCCCTGGGACCCGTAACCGCTTTGTAATCCGGCGGATGGATACCATGGGAGAAGGTCGCTTTACCCAGCCCCAGCAACTGCTTCAGGCCCATTGACTTGTGTCTCCTGCCGTCATTGATGTGCTGCCTTGCAGATTCCTACTGATATTTCTCGGCCCGTTTGATGAGTTTGTCGAGTCCCTTCTCATTGGGATTCCAGGGGGTTCCGGGATGAATACAGTCGGCCGTGCATTTCTCCGCGGAGCGCACGATATCCCTGAAGGAACCCGCCTTCGGGTCGAGCACTACCGCCTTTTTGTCTCCGTTATAGGCAAACAATTTGGGATTGATCTCGATACATTCGTCGCAGGCGGTACACTGCGGCGTATCGATCCATACCGATTCATAGTCCGCAGAACCCGCTGCCGCCGGTTGTACTCCTCTGTTGTCCTGGGATGCCCCTGCATTCGATCCCACGGCCGGTGATGCGGCCATCATCGCACTCAAATCGGCGCCGGCCGTCCCACCCGACACCATGGAGAACAGGCCGCTGGCCAGCTTCTGTGCCATATCCGCCCGGACATCCCGGGCGATCTGATCCGGATCGATCTGATCGAGCAATCCGGCCAGCCCCTTTACCGTCCGCCAGTAATCGCGCCGCTCTTCGGTGGATTCCACCAGCTCCGATGAACAGATGACGCGCATCAGACGGTTCTTCTTGTCCACCGCCCAGACAAAGGGGTATATGCCCTCCCTGTCCTCCCCCTCGAGATCGATGAACTCCCCCATGGGCACCATGTTCTCGTTCCAGGTATCCCGAGGGGCCATGCGAAAGTGTTTGCGAAACCTGCCTTCGGTAAGGGCGAAATCGGCAAAGGTCATGGGAAGCTCCATGGCGTTCTCAGTGCCATCCTCGTCTTCATAATTCAATGTATAATTGGGCCAGTCTTCGTCCATGGCGGGATTGCCGTCCAATGACAGACACTCTTCCCAGGTGTCGCCGGCGTCAGGGTCGAATACCATGAGTGGATATGCCCGCGATTCCACCGCCAGTTTGCTCTGCATCTCAGCAGCATCATCGGGTATCGCATGCTCCGGCGGACAAGGTGCATAGATGTTCCACAAGGCAGGCCGGCGGGAGTTGAGTCCGTCTATATAGCTCTCGATGAGATGGGTGTAGTTATTGATGGCGCCATTGACGGTAAAGGTGGTTCTGTGGGCCATGCTGATCAGCGCCATCTCCTTGCGGGTCTCCTCCTTACCCCGCCAGGCTGGCCCATAGGGTGCCATATCGGAAACCTGACCGACGAAGCCGGAGGTACAGGCCTGTCCGCCGGTGTTGGAATAGACCTGGGTGTCCACGACGAACACCTTGATGGGCATGCCCGATGCCAGGGCACGGGAAAGATTCTGGAAGCCGATGTCGTACATCGCCCCGTCACCGCCCACAGCCACCACGGGAGGACAGAGCCTGAATTCCTCATCACTGAATTTACCCCACTTGAAGTATCGAAGATCCTCTTCGATCTGTTCGTGATCCAGTTTGCCCTCCAGTTCCAATCCGGCCATGCGGATAGCCTTGAATCCCTTGGCCATTTTCGCCATGTGCCCCTCAAAGAGCCCCATCGCGACTGACGGGGCATCCTGGAAAAGATGGCTCGACCAGGGGAACGGGTACGGGTTGTACGGGAATGTGGAACCGTAGACGGAAGTGCATCCCGTGGCATTGATGAAACCGAGATCCGCGCGCCCGCGCTTGGTCGTGCCTTCTGTGTATTTCCATTTCAGGGTCTTGCGACTATCCAGCAGACGGGTGACCCATTTGAGCCAATCGGCATCCAGGGGTTCACCAGCGGTACCCTGAGCCAGAGAACCAGACAGTGTCGAGAGCGTCAGATTGATGTCCTGATGCTCTGAAACCGCTTTTTCGACGGCCGCCACGTTGCCAAGGTCCATGGTACCCGCCAGCTTCAAACGGATATGTTGTTCCAGACGCCCGATGAGTTCCGTGAGTTGTTCCAGATGCCTTTTGATGCGCGGCTGCATCAAGGCCGTCACCGTGGCGGTAAAAAGATGCAGCGAGGTCTTTTCCCCGCATCCGTTGTAAGCGTGTCTTTGATCTCGTGATGCGAAACAGGACTTCCAAGTCCCTGTTTCGCACTCGATCTTCGACAACCTATTTGT
>JAHEHQ010000006.1 GCA_024644505.1 Gammaproteobacteria bacterium | reverse complement strand
CCAGTGAACTGGCATCCCGTTTCCCGGATCAGGAGACCGTGTCCCGCGTCCTGGGCACGGCCCAACTGACGGCGGGTGAATCCAACAGCGCGGCAGCTACCTTCAGACGGCTTGCGGAGAAGTGGCCGACGGCACAGAACCTGACGCTTCTGGCGGGCGCTGAACTGGCCGTGGGTAATCAGGATGCCGCGAGAAGCAGCCTGCAGCAGGCGCTGGAAAATCAGCCCGGTTTTCTGCCTGCCCAGGCGGCCATGGTCAGGCTGGACCTGAGCGACCGTAACTATGGCGACGCCCTGACCAGGGCCGAACAGATACAGAGCGGCTTTCCCAAGCTGGGCATTGGCCATGAGCTTGCCGGACTGGCCCTGATCGCACTGGACCGGTTTGAGGAGGCCATTGCCGCGATTGCGGAGGCCTATCGATTGCAGCCCACGGCAAAACTCGCCCTTGACCTGGCCCGGCTTCAGGGAGCCAGGGGAGACAAAGGGAAAAGTCTGGTACAGGTTGAAGACTGGTTGAAGAACCATCCCGAGGACGCAAGGACCCGTGTGGCCTACGCGATGATGCTGCAAGGCATGGGACGGGAAGACGAGGCCATTGTTCAGTATGACAGGTCGCTGAAGGGTGTGCCCGACAACATAGCTGCCCTGAACAACCTGGCCTGGCTTTATCAGGTGCGTGGCGACAGGCGGGCCGTCGATCTTGCCAAGAGGGCCTACGAACTGGCACCCAGGCGCCCCGAAGTCATGGATACCTATGGCTGGGCCATGTTCAACCTGGGTTCACCGGAGGAAGGGCTGCGCATGCTCCAGGAAGCTTTGGTGCTGGCACCGGATCACCCGGAAATAGGCTTTCATGTGGGCTATGCGCTGCACAAAAGCGGAAGGGACAAGGAAGCCGAAAGAGTACTCAGGTCAATTATCAGGGAGACTCCCGATTCTCCCTTCGCGAAGCAGGCTCAGGAACTCCTGGAAGATCTGAAATAGACCGGGTTTACGCTTCCGACAGTTGCGGAACCTAAGATCAGGGCAGGCGGACAGGCACCGGTATCTGCCAGTCCTCCTGTCGGTGCTCAGCCGCCACGGTCGTATAGATTCCGCCCCTCACGTTGAAATCCGCGGTAATCCGCATAAAGCGGGGCTGAACCGCTGCCACCAGATCATCCAGAATCCTGTTTGTCACAGCTTCGTGGAAGGCGCCCTCGTCACGGTATGACCAGATATACATTTTCAGGGATTTCAGCTCAACGCAGAGACGGTCCGCCACATACTCGATCGTCATCTCCGCAAAGTCGGGTTGGCCTGTTTTGGGGCACAGACAGGTGAACTCCGGCACCCGGATGCGAATCGTATAGTCACGCCCGGGTTGGGGGTTTTCAAAGGTCTCGAGGGATTTATCCGGCTGGTTTTGCATGGTGGACTGGTCTGTTGGCTGAGTTTAAACGAGGGCAGATTATACGGAACCCGCCGCTTTGTCACATCGTCGACGGTGCCGGATATCGGTCTTGGGAAGCCTTCCCCGGATTAGTTTATACAGGCAGATCAGTCGTAAGTTGCCGGAAGTATTGGACACTGTCAGCAAGTTCAATAATAACAGTAAGTTACCTGATAATCCTTTGGTGCCAAATGTGTTGTGGTTCCCTTGTCACCGAAGCCGGCACTCTGTAATCTTAGCGCCCTATGCGATTAGAAAAGATCAAGCTGGCCGGGTTCAAATCCTTTGTCGATCCCACCACGGTGCTTCTGCCGAGCAACCTGGTGGGTGTGGTCGGCCCCAATGGCTGCGGAAAATCCAATGTCATCGATGCGGTGCGCTGGGTGATGGGGGAGAGCTCGGCAAAGATGCTCCGGGGCGAATCCATGTCGGACGTGATCTTCAACGGCTCGACGTCCCGAAAACCCGTGGGAACCGCGGGCATAGAACTCCTGTTTGACAATTCCGATGGTAGTGCCGGGGGTGAATACGCCAAATACAGCCAGATTTCCGTAAAACGGCAGGTTTTCCGGGATGGTCAGTCAAGCTACTTTATGAATGGAATCAGGTGCCGGCGCAGGGACATCACGGGCCTGTTTCTCGGCACGGGACTGGGCCCAAGGAGCTACTCCATTATCGAGCAGGGCATGATTTCCCGCCTGATCGAGGCACGGCCGGAAGATCTGAGGGCTTTTCTCGAGGAGGCAGCCGGTATCTCCAAGTACAAGGAACGCCGCCGTGAGACCCAGAACCGGATCTCGCATACGAAGGAAAACCTGGATAGATTAAATGACTTAAGGGAAGAAATTACCAAACAACTTCAGCATTTGCAGCGCCAGGCCTCCACAGCCGAGAGATACAAACAGTACAAGGAGAGGGAGCGTCGTCTTCAGGCGGAACTGCTGTCATTGCGTTGGCAGAACCTCAGCCAGGAGGTTTCCGAAAAAGAACGCGGGATCAAGGAGCAGGAGACACGGCTAGAGGCGGCCGTCTCCGAGCAGCGGCGGCTCGAGGCACAGATTGAACACAGCAGGGAAAGCCATGTCGAGGCCAACGAGTCGTTCAACCAGGTACAGGGTCGGTTCTACGCGGTGGGAAGTGAGATAGCGCGGCTGGAGCAGGCTATCCAGTTTGCCAGGGAAAACCACTCGCAGTTGGAGCGGGATCTTCACAAAACCGAACTGGCGTTGAAGGAATCGACCGAGCACCGCAATCAGGACGAGGCCCGCCTGCGGGAACTCAATTCGGGCCTGGAGCAGCAGGAACCCATCCTCTCGGAGGCGCAGGCGGGGGAACAGGCGGCAGCCGCGAAGCTCGCGGAAGCAGAAACAGCGATGGGCGACTGGCAGACGGAATGGGAACATTTCAATAAGGAGGCGGCGGAACCTGCTCAGTCCGCCCAAGTCGAGCGTACACGTATCAACCATCTCGAACAGCAGATCGAGAACCTGAAACGCAAAACAGTGCAGCAGGACGAGGAGCTTCGGCGTCTTGAGGATCCGGGGTTGCTGCAGAAGATTGCGCAACTGGAGCATCGAAAACAGGAGATTGAGAACCGGGTAGAGGAGAAACAGCATCTGTTGACCCTGTCCTCAAATCAGATTACGGGCCAGCGCGAGGAGAATCATCAGAAGAGTCTGTCCCTCGACGAGGCCCGGGCGGAGTTGCAGTCGGCACGAGGTCGCCTGGCTTCCCTGGAGGCCCTGCAGGAGGCGGCCCTGGGAAAAAGCGCCGGTTTGATCGCGGAATGGCTGGATAACCGGAATCTGGGGAAGGCCGCCAGACTGGCGGAGCGCATACAGGTAGCGCCGGGCTGGGAGGGTGCTGTAGAGACCGTCCTCGGATATCTTCTGCAGGCGGTATGCGTCGACGAGTTCGACGGGCTCCTGGATGACATCAAGGCATTAAAAGAGGGCTCGCTGACGCTGTTGGATCTCTCCAGCAGCCTGCCCGACGGCGCTACCGCTACCAGGGGCGACCTGGTGTCCCGAATCACATCCCCCTGGCCGCTCGACTCCCTGCTGGACGGCATCTTCACCGCGGACAGCCTGGATGAGGCCATGCAAATGCGGGGGAGCCTGGGTCTTGGAGAATCGGTCATCACGCGGGACGGAATCTGGCTGGGGGTAAACTGGCTGCGCCTCAACCGGGAAACGGACGCGACGTCCGGCGTCCTGGAAAGGGAACAGGAGATTCAGGCCCTGGAAGATGAGATTGCCGCGAGAGAGAGCCGCAAGGAAGAGATCGCGCATGCCATGGAGCAGGGAAGGGAGAAACTGCACACCCTGGAGCAGTCCCGAGACCAGTTTCAAAAGGAACTCGACAGGATAAACCGCGAACTGTCTGATGTCCGCTCCTCGTTGAGTGAAAAAAAGACGAGGGAAGAGCATCTGCGCGCCCGGGCAGTGCGCATCCGGGAGGAGCAGCAGGAACTCGGCCTACAGATTGAAAATGATGCCGGAGAATTGGAATCGACGCGCCATCGTCTGCATGCGGCCCTGGAAGAGATGGAAAGCCTGGCTGAGAGGCGCGAGGCATTGGTGAACCGTCGGGACGTCCTGAAAGAGCGGCTGAATGCGTCAAGGGAGGAGGCCGGCCGGCAGCGGAGCCGGACACACGAGATGGCACTCAGGATCGAGTCCATGCGAAGTTCCCGGGAATCACTTTTCCATAATCTCGAACGTATGCAGGGGCAGCTTTCGCAGCTCCAGGGCAGGCGGGAAGAGTTGAGGAAGGGCCTGGAGGAAGGACAGCTGCCCCTGGTTGAACATGCCGAGGCGCTGGAACTTCATTTGGCGGACCGCGTCAAGGTGGAGGCGGAACTTGCGTCCGCGCGCCAGGCCCTGGAACGGATAGATGCCGACTTGCGCGCCCTTGAACAGAATAGAACTGCGGCGGAGCAGGGGGTTCAGAAGGAGCGTGAGGATCTCAATCAGTTGCGAATGCTTCATCGCGAGGTACTGGTGCGTTCAAAGACTATCGAGGAGCAACTCAGCGAATCCGGATACCAGTCCCAGACGCTCTTTGATGAGATGCCCCAGGATGCATCCGTCGACACCTGGCAGGAAGAGGTGACGCGCATGGATTCGCGTATTCGCCGCCTGGGCCCCATCAACCTGGCGGCCATCGATGAGTTCGAAGAGCAGTCGCAGCGGATGAAATATCTGGATG
Organism: Gammaproteobacteria bacterium; assembly: GCA_024644505.1. Classification (GTDB taxonomy): domain Bacteria; phylum Pseudomonadota; class Gammaproteobacteria; order Chromatiales; family Chromatiaceae; genus JAHEHQ01. The sequence continues at coordinate 13,390 of JAHEHQ010000006.1, read as the reverse complement.
CGCAGCATGCCGATGTGACGGAGTCCCTGGAAACCCTGGAGAATGCCATCCGGAAAATCGACAGGGAAACCAGAACCCGGTTCAAAGAGACGTTCGACCGGGTCAACAGCGGCCTTCAGGAGAAATTCCCTCAACTGTTCGGCGGCGGCCACGCCTATCTGCAGTTGACTGGGGAGGATCTGCTCGAAACCGGTGTAACCGTAATGGCCAGGCCTCCGGGCAAGCGCAACTCCAATATTCATCTGCTCTCCGGCGGTGAAAAAGCCTTGACGGCTGTCGCATTGGTATTTGCTATCTTTGAATTGAATCCTGCACCATTCTGTATGCTCGACGAGGTGGATGCCCCGCTGGACGATGCCAACGTGGGACGCTTCTGCGAAATGGTCAGAACCATGTCCAACCGTGTCCAGTTCATTATCATTACTCACAACAAGCTCACCATGGAGATCGCACATCAGCTCACAGGCGTCACCATGCATGAACCCGGTGTCTCACGCCTGGTGTCCGTGGATGTGGATGAGGCGACCCAGTTGGTGGCCATGTAGCGCCAGGGGATATCAAGTTGGACGCCGATACGCTCAGATTCATTCTTTTGCTGGCGGGGCTGGCCCTGATCCTTGGCATCTTCGTTTGGGAACGGCAGAAAAAGGCCGGGCTTCGTCTCCCTTTCATGAGAAAGCGCCAGGCGACGAGGTCAGCGGAGGCAGAATCCAGAACGGCTTCGCGGGATCGAAGAGACCCCGTCTGGGAAGATGCCATATCCGATCTCGATGAGAAAGATACCCTGGATGCGGAACTCGAGCGCCTGGACGAGATCCTCCAGGAAGAAGCACCAGCCCCAAAGCCCAGCCAGAAAAAAGGTGAACAGACCGCGTTCTCATTTTTTGCCGACGACGATGCGACACCCGATGAATCCGCCGCCGAAACTTTGCCGGAGAAGATACTGCAGATAAACGTGGCGGGGAGAAACCGCCGGATAACCGGTGACCAGATCATGCAGGCGGCTCGGGATGTGGGGCTGTTGGAAGGGGATATGCAGATCTTTCACTTCTCCGACGATCAGGACCGGATGCTGTTCAGCATGGCAAACATGCTGAACCCGGGAACCTTTCCGATGAAAGAGATGAATGGTTTTGTCACACCGGGCGTAACCCTGTTCAGCACGCTGCCCGGGCCCACGGACAGCATGGCGGTATTCGAGCAGATGCTCAGTGTGGCTCAGCGCCTCGCAGCGCTTTTCGACGCCGAACTTCAGGACAGCACCCACAGCGACCTCACCAAACAGACCATCGATCATGTCCGTGAGGAGATCATCGAATACGAACGCCGGCTCAAGCTCGCCCGGCTGTCTCGAAAAACATCTGTACGATAGTCCCCCGAGCGTATTGTCGCCCATGAGAAATTCACAGGATGATCCGTCAAGGATCGAACAACTGCGTGGGGAGATAGAGCGCCACAATCATCAATACTACGTACTGGATGATCCGCTGATCCCGGACAGCGAATACGACCGCCTGATGCGGGAACTTCTGGAACTGGAGGCACGCCATCCGGAACTCGTATCACCGGATTCACCCACTCAGCGTGTCGGTGCCGAACCCCTGGCTCAATTCGACGAAGTACGGCACGCCGTGCCCATGCTTTCCCTGGCCAACGGCTTTTCGGAACAGGAACTGTCGGATTTCGACAGACGTGTCCGGGAGCGGCTGGAGCATGAGGGTGAAATCACCTATGCGGCGGAACCCAAGCTGGACGGGCTGGCTGTAAGCCTGCGTTATGAGAAGGGGCGGCTGGTTCAGGCGGCAACGCGGGGCGACGGCGCAAGGGGTGAGGATGTGACCAGCAACGTGCGCACGCTGCCGTCTGTTCCGTTGCGCCTGCTTGGGGAGGGATGGCCCGAGGTGCTGGAAGTCAGGGGGGAGGTTTATCTGCCCAGGTCCGGCTTTGAACGGCTCAACGAAAAGGCCCGCCGTCTGGGGGAAAAGGCGTTCGCCAATCCCCGGAATGCGGCCGCCGGAAGTCTGCGGCAACTCGACCCCCGTATTACCGCGGAACGGCCACTTGACATGTTCTGTTACGGGCTGGGTGAAGTGGAAGACGGCCCCCAGGGAGCCAGCCATATCGAAAGTATCGGGCTGCTGGCGGGATGGGGTCTCAGGACCTCCCCGGAACTGCGCAGCGTAAAGGGCGTGCAGGGATGCCTGGATTATTACAAAGACATGGAAGAGCGCAGGCAGCAACTGGATTACGACATCGACGGCGTGGTATTCAAGGTGGATCGGCGGGACCAGCAGGAGGCCCTGGGCTATGTATCCCGGGCTCCGAGATGGGCCATTGCGATGAAGTTTCCCGCGGAGGAAGAGATGACCCGCCTCCTCGATATCGATGTGCAGGTAGGCAGAACCGGTGTAATCACCCCGGTCGCCCGGCTCGAACCGGTGGGTGTGGCGGGGGTTACGGTCACCAATGCCACCCTGCACAATGAGGATGAGGTTCGCCGCAAGGATATTCGCATCGGGGATACCGTAATCGTGCGTCGGGCGGGAGACGTCATACCCCAGGTGGTAAGGGTGGTGCCGGGCCTTCGCCCCGCCGATGCCACTGAGTTCATCATGCCCTCAACCTGCCCGGAATGCGGGTCGGAGTTGATCAGAGACGGCGACAAAAAGGTTACCCGTTGCAGCGGCGGGCTCTACTGTCCCGCGCAACGTAAGGAAGCGGTCAAGCACTTTGCGTCCCGCCTGGCGATGGATATTGAAGGCCTGGGAGACAAACTGGTGGATCAGCTGATCTCCAAAGATCTGGTTCATTCCCCTGCGGACCTCTACAGGCTGGATGCGGATACCCTGTCGGGTCTTGAACGAATGGCGGAAAAATCGGCGGGAAATCTGCTCAAGGCCCTGGAGAAGAGTAAAGAGACCTCCCTGGCCCGCTTTATATACGCACTGGGTATTCGCGAGGTGGGCGAGGCCACGGCAAGATCGCTTTCCCTGCATTTCGGTGATCTGGAGGCACTGGAATCGGCGGATCGGGAGACCCTGCAATCGGTACCGGACGTCGGGCCGGTGGTCGCCATGCATATCCATACGTTCTTTCGCCAGGCGCATAATCTGCAGGTTATCAACGACCTCTTGGAATCCGGAATCCACTGGCCCGCGGTTGAGACAACCCCCCTGTCCATGCATCCCCTGGCCGGCAAGACACTGGTGCTCACCGGTGCGCTAAGTCGACCGAGGGCGCAGATCAAAGAGGCGTTGCAGGCCCTGGGTGCCAAAGTGGTCGGAAGCGTATCGGCCAGGACAGACTATGTGGTAGCGGGCAGCGAGGCCGGTTCCAAGCTGGAAAAGGCCCGGCGACTGAACATAGACGTTTTGAACGAAGCGCAACTGGACACCATGATCCTGTCCGGGAAAGACCAGTGAACGTAAGGGTAGCCGATCTGCGCCCCGGGCCCCTGTGGAAAAACTTCGCTGCTCTGACACGTATTCCCCGACCAACCCGACAGGAGGAGCAAATCCGTTCTCATCTTCTGCATATCGGCGGGAGCCTCGAGTTGGAGACGCTGATGGATGATTCGGGTAATGTGATCATCCGCAAGCCTGCCACCGGCAACCGTCAGGGTGTCACACCGGTGATTCTCCAGGGTCACCAGGATATGGTGCCTCAAGCCAATGCCGGCACCAGGCACGACTTTTCCATGGATCCGATCAGGGCGGTGGTCGACGGTGAGTGGGTGAGGGCGGAGGGAACCACGTTGGGAGCGGACAACGGCATCGGTGTGGCAGCCATCATTGGAATACTGGAATCCCGGGACATTGCCCACGGTCCCCTGGAGGCACTGTTTACCAGCAACGAGGAGAGCGGCATGGATGGCGCGTTCGGGCTCGAGGCGGGCGTGCTGGAGGGCCGTATCCTGATCAATACGGACTCGGAGGAGGAGGGGGAGTTGTGCATCGGCTGCGCCGGGGGAATCAATGTGACCAGCCGTTTTCCATGCACCCGGGAGAAGGTCGGGGGTGATTGGGCTGTATACAGGTTGAGCGTCACCGGTCTCCGGGGTGGACATTCCGGGGTGGATATTCACCGTAACCGGGGCAACGCCATTTCCCTGTTGTTTCGCATTCTCAAAGAGACCGCCGGGGAATCTGGTTTGAGGGTTTCAGAACTCGATGCCGGAAATATGCGCAATGCCATACCCCGGGAGGCCTTTGCAACGGTCGGTGTACCGGCAGAACTTGCCCGGACCTTCCAATCCTCACTGAAGGCAATGGGAAGGGCTATCCACAAGGAATGGGAAGAGAGGGAGCCGGCGATATGCATCGACGCAGTACCGGTGGCCGAACTGCCCGACCAATGGATCGATGCCGGAATTCAGGAGAGGTGCGTTGATGCCGTTGGTGCCTGCCCGACCGGCGTCGTGCGCATGAGCGAGGCCATTCCCGGTCTGGTGGAGACATCCACCAATCTCTCCATAGTACGCCTTGGGTCAGACTGCATAGAAGTGTGCAGCCTTGTCCGCAGTTCGGTGGATTCGGCCCTGGTAGCCGTGTGCCGCAAGATCGAACGTCTGTTCACGCAGGCCGGTGCGAGTACGGAATTCGATGGCCGCTATCCGGGTTGGCAACCGGACCCCTCGTCTGCCATTCTGGGGCTTGTCCGCTCGGTCTATCTGGAGAGATTCGGAAAACCGGCACATGTCGGCGCGATTCACGCCGGATTGGAATGCGGGATCCTGGGAGATACTTACCCGGAACTGGATATGATCTCCCTGGGCCCAACGATCCGCTATCCCCATTCACCGGATGAAAGGGTCCATATAGCTTCTGTTAGCCGATTCTGGGACCTCCTGACCGGCACGCTTGAACGGATTCAGTGACACAGAAATTCAGGGAGCAAATACTGATGACCGAAGACAGTAAAGAACGTGAAATACTCATTGCCATGCGCAAGGTGCTCAGCGCCGTTATTCGTGATATCACGCCGGCACCGGGTACGCGGCATCCCCTGTCCGACCAGACGATCCAGGATGTGCGCGTGTGCCTGGGGCTGATCACTGCAAGGGAACGCGAACTGGCCGAAGCTGCCGGAATCAAACCGGAAAGACCCTATTACGCGGACGAAAAAACCACCGCTGCTGTGGTTCCGATAGACCAGATAGGCAGGTCCAAGGCTTCCGAGGAGGATTAGGTATTGACGGGCCCTGAGACCTTCTTGTGGGCTGACCCCAACTGTCCCATCGATTTTTCTTTAAGTTTCCGGCATTTGATCCGAAATGACTTATAGAGAGTGGTTCACGGCGCCACTGGATACAGTCAAAAGGGGGCCGCAGACATGATGGACAGGCATCAGAATATACTTACTGACGCGATCCTGACCGCGAAATCAATGACTTCTGACGAAGAGAAGGTGCCCTACATGACGGTGCATCTACTGGTTGCCAGGATCATGGAGCTGGAGGACCAGATGTACTTCAGCGAGAGCTCGGATGAGCTGTTACCGAACTGAAACCCGACCGCCCGGTAATGCCCAGCCATCAACCATCGTCGAATCTCAATAACAGTTTTTCGTAGGCATCGATACGGCGGTCCCGCAGAAAGGGCCAAACATTTCTAACCGATTCGATTCGCTTCAGGTCTATCTCCACCAGCAAAGTCTCCTCTGTTTCCCCGGCCATGGCGAGCATTTCGCCCTGGGGACCGCAGGCAAAGGAGTGACCCCAGAACAGGATGCCGCCGGAATTTCCCGACGGATCCGGCTCCGTGCCTACCCTGTTGCAGGAAAGCAGCGGCAGCCCGTTGGAGATTGCGTGTCCGCGCTGCACCGTCATCCAGGCGTCGAGTTGACGCTTTCGCTCCGCGTGTTCCTCTACCGGATTCCAGCCTATCGCAGTGGGATACAAGAGCATATCGGCTCCGGCAAGGGCCATTGAGCGCGCGGCTTCCGGGAACCATTGATCCCAGCAGACCATGACCCCGAGATTACCGGCAGAGGTGGTAACGGGCCTGAATCCGGTGTCACCGGGCGTAAAATAGAATTTTTCATAATAGCCCGGATCGTCAGGAATATGCATTTTCCGGTAATACCCGGCCAGGCTTCCGTCCCTGTCGAGGACTACCGCGGTGTTGTGGTAGAGTCCGGGCGCCCGTTTCTCGAACACGGAACCCACGATAACCAGCCGCAGATCGGCCGCCAGCTGCCCCAGGCGCCTCGTTGTAGGTCCGGGAACGGTTTCGGCCTCTTCGAAACAGGTCGGATTCTCGGACTGACACAGATAGCGCTTGTCATGGAGTTCCTGCAGGAGGATCAGATTGGCCCCCGCAGCGGCAGCCTCCCGGACCTTATGCTCCAGAGTCAGGATGTTGTCGGCTTTGTGCGCGCCGCATGGCAGCTGGATCAATGCGGCCATGAGTTTGTCGAAAGGAAAACCTGCCATTTGCGATATCCTTATAGACTTGGACTGCCAGAAGCGTATTCTATCAGTCGATTTCACGAGGGGCCCAACCACCGGCCAAAGTGACTCAAGGCAAACAGGGTTCATGAAAATCACCCAGATCATGTTGGGAAAGGGATTCGGCGGCGCTGAGCGATCCTTTGTGGATACGACGCTGGCATTGGCGTCCCGGGGACATGAGGTTCAGGCGATCTGCCACCGGAAATTCGTGAAGCGGGAGGCTCTGGAGAAGGCCCCGGGCGTCCGGCTCTCAACGGTCAATGCAGGTAGTGAACTGGACTTTATCACCCCGCGGCGCATAGCGAAATCCATTCGCGGCTTCGGACCGCAGGTCGTGCATACCCATCTCAAGCGGGCCGCATGGCATGGAGGACGGGGAGCAAACCTGGCGGGTGTGCCGGTGGTCTCGAAACTGCACAACTATGTTCAGCTCAACCGCTATCGCTACGTACATACCCTGATCGGAACTACCGATGACCAGCGCAGGCATGCAATAGATCTCGACTGGCCCGAAGATCGCGTGGTCGTTATCCCGAATTTTTCCCGTTTGTCGCCTGTACAAAATTCCCGTTTTCCCAAACAATCTCCACTGCGCCTGATCTCCTATGGAAGATATGTACACAAAAAGGGCTTCGATGTGTTGCTCAAGTCGTACAAGGAGTTGCTGGACGGGGGGGTGGATGCTGAGTTGAGGATCGGTGGGGGCGGGCCTGAGCAGGATGCGCTGTTTGAACTTGCACGGGAGCTGGGCATCGCCGATAAGGTTTCCCTTGGGGTCTGGATCGAGGACATAGGCGAGGCGCTGGATCAGTCCGACGTATTCGTTCTGCCATCGCGTGACGAACCCTTCGGCATCGTCATGCTCGAGGCAATGGCCCGAGGGCTTCCCATTGTTTCCACCCGCACCCAAGGACCCATGCAGGTGCTGTCAGACGAGCTGGCCTGGCTTGCGGATGTGGATTCGGTGGAATCTTTGGCATATGCGCTCCTGCAGCTTGTGGAGAATCCGGGGGTTGCCCGAAAAAAGGCAGATTGTGCACTGGATGCCTATCGCTCGACTTACCATGAAGAGGCAGTGTTGCCGAGGCTCGAGGCACTCTACCACTCGGTCGGTTTATCCGTGACCAGCCAGCGTTCCAGAAAACTGTAACTTCCACCAGAGGAGACCCTCATGGCCAGATCCAAAATAGCGGATACCCGCCCGATACCCGCAGACTTGAAATCAGATAAGGATTATTACTGGTGCAGCTGTGGTCGTAGCGGAAATCAGCCATTCTGTGACGGTTCACACAGGGGTACGGAATTTACGCCGGTTGCTTTTCAGGTTGAAAAGGATGACAAGTATTTTCTCTGTCAATGCAAGAAGACCCGGAATCCCCCCTATTGTGATGGCAGCCACAAGAAGATCACCGATGAAGACCTGGATGCCGACAAGGGTTTGAAAAACACCTGGTACAAGGTGGCGGAGACCGGAGATCTGCTGGATGGGGAGATACGTACGGTGCAGGCGGGCAGCAAGACGGTCGCACTCGTCCGTTATCAGGAACAGTATGCGGCATTGGATAATGCCTGCCCGCACCAGGGCGGACCGCTGGGGGAGGGGAGTATCGAATGCAACGAGGATGGCGAATGCTGGCTGCGGTGCCCATGGCACGGCTGGGATTTTCATCCCATCACAGGGAAATCCCCGGGGGGGTTTGACGACGGCGTCGAAACCTATCCTATCGAGACGCGCGACGATGGCATATATGTCTGTATCAAGGAGATCCTGGATAAGCAGCGCACAGTATCCGACATCATGGTGGAGACCATGGTGGAGTGGGGGGTTTCCCACGTTTTCGGCATGGTGGGTCATTCGAATCTGGGGCTTGCTGATGCTGTTCGGGAGCAGGTGGAGCAGGGCAATCTCCATTACATCGGGATCCGGCATGAAGGTGCCGCCGCCTTTGCCTGCTCCGGCTTCGCCAAACTGACAGGCAAACCTGCGGCCTGCCTCACCATCGCCGGCCCCGGCGCAACCAATCTTCTCACCGGACTGTGGGATGCCAAGGTCGACAGGGCGCCGGTGCTTGCGTTGACGGGACAGGTTAACACCCAGGTACTCGGTCCCGGGGCATTTCAGGAGATCAATCTGGCGGATGCGTTTTCCGCCGTGAGCGCTTTCAGCCAGACCGTACTGCCCAACAGCAGGCACAGTGAACTGATGGCACTGGCCCTGAAGCATGCCATCGTCAAACGGGATGTTTCCCATCTGATCTTTCCGGATGAGGTACAGGTGGTACCGATGCAGGACGACGCGGCATCAACCGTTTCATCGCCGCTGGGCAGACTGGCCGACAGGTCGGTATCACCGTCCCGGGACAGCCTGGCTGCCGCGGTGGACAGGATCAGAGGTGCCGGCAGACCGGTCATCATCGTGGGTTACGGCGCCCGCGAATCCATGTCTGATGTAATGGCATTGGCTGAACTTCTGAATGCACCGGTGCTCACCACTTTCAAGGCCAAGGGTCAGCTATCCGATCAACACCCACTGGCCGGGGGTGTGCTTGGCAGGAGCGGCACCCCGGTCGCCAGCTGGTTTATGAACAAGACCGATCTGCTCATCGTGTTCGGCGCCTCATTTTCCAACCACACAGGGATCAGCCCGAAAAAACCAATTATTCAGGTCGATTTCGACCCGATGGCATTGGGTAAGTTTCACGCGGTGGAGATCCCGGTATTGGGTGAGATAGGTGTCACCTGTCGTCAGTTCATCAGCGCCATGGAAGAAACCCCCGGGCAGAATATCCTGGACCAGCGCCAGGAACTCGCGGAGCGCTGGGAGTTGTGGCGGGGTGAGAAGCGGCGCCGTGAACAAAGGGATCGCAGTAGAGGACTGAGTTCCGCGGCCATCTTCAGTGTCCTCTCCCGGGTCTTTCCCGACAATGCGGTTATCGCCGTTGATGTGGGAAACAACACCTATTCGTTCGGCAGGTATTTCGAATGCAGGGAGCAGAGCGTACTGATGTCAGGATACCTGGGATCAATAGGGTTCGGCTTTCCGGCAGCTATGGGAGCCTGGGCGGCGACTTCTGCCAATGAAGAGCACAAGGGCAGGCCGGTGATCTCCATCAGCGGCGACGGGGGATTCGGCCAGTATCTCGCCGAGTTCACCACCGCGGTGAAATACAACATGAACCTCACTCATATCCTGTTGAACAACACGGAACTCGGAAAAATTTCAAAGGAGCAACGCGCCGCCCACTTTCCGGTCTGGCAGACCGGCCTGCACAATCCGAATTTCTCGGAGTTTGCACGCAACTGCGGCGGTTACGGGATCAGGGTTGTTGCACTGGAGGATCTGGAGGAGGCCGTAAACCGGGCCATTGCCCACGAAGGACCGGCACTCGTGGAGATCATCTCTGATGTGGAGTTGATCTGAATAATCGACTATACGGTAAACTCGAGAATACTGGGGGAAACATGGAGCAGACAGAGTGTACTGAATATCATCCGGCGTTATGAGGTTTGGCTCACTTTTTGAGTGATTTCCAGAAGTTCTTGAAACGTTCTGAAAATGGTTTCTTCTCCTTTTTTTCTTGTTCAACATCTTGTTGTTGTTCTAGTTCTGCCAACTTCTGACTGGTTTGTTCCTGTTTGCTGATTTCCGCATCCAGCTGGGACCAAGTGGCATAACCGGGCTCCACCTTGGATCCGCGCCGCAGGTAAACCCGTGCCAACCGGTAGTTCCTCTTTTTCAGTTCCTTGCGCGCAAGCAGGGCATAAGTACTGGCAACCTTTTTGATTCCGGCTTTGGCATCGGAATTGTCAGGATCGAGTTCGATGACTTTTTGATAGTGAGAATAAGCGTTATCCCCGGATGGCGTGGTCAGGTGATAAGCCTTCAGAGCCCGGGCTCCGGCTACAAGCGATTGGCTGATCACCAGAGCCTTTTCGTCAACCGGTTGTACCGTAACTGACCCTTCCTCCGGGTGTTTTAAATCCGTCTTGTCCGCCGGTTGTTTCAAGGATTCCGATATCAAGTTCTGATTATCAGGCTCTTCTTCCTCGGATTTCGCTGAAACCGCTGCCGTAGTGGACATTTCCGACGGCACTGTCAGTGGCAGTGCACCTGATATTTCCTCTTCAGGACCCTCAGCGGTTCCCTCTGAGGGTGTGCCTGCTGATATCGATACCTCTTCTGCTGATACCGGTACTTCAACGGAAATCTCGTCATTAACCGGCAACGACTTAACCGTTACTGCATGATCCTGCTGGCTCAAATGACCGTACAGCGGTATCCCTGTTCCAGCTGCCAATAATAATAGGGCGGAAAGCGCAATGCCCTTTTGGGTCATGGGTGACAGTTGCAGCCGTTTCCACCACTCGCCAAAGTTTCCTTGAGTCATGGACGGCAGGCGCAGCCTTTTTCCCCATTCGATAATACCCCCTCGAGTCATGAATGACGGGTGTAAACGTTTTCCCCATTCGACAGCAAGGTTCCTGGCCCAGTCTCTCGACAGATCCTTCTTTCGGGGCTTGATATCTTTGCTACGGGAAGGCGCTTCGGAATGCCTTATCTTTTGAATAAGATCCAACAACTCCTGTGCCGAGGTCGCGCGATCACCCGGATCTTTGGCGATCATACGTTCCATCAAGACCTGGTATTTCGAAAACGCCTTCGGAAGTCTGGGTATCGGATGGGTTAGGTGGGCAAGGATAGTCTCTATATGGGATTTTTCCGCAAAGGGTTTCTGTCCGGTCAGCATCTCGTGAAAGATGATGCCCAATGCATAGATATCGGCACGACCGTCCAATGTCTGACCTTCAGCCTGTTCAGGGCTGATATAATAAGGACTGCCAAAGGCACTCCCATCAATGGTCAGGTCCTGATCGTTGTTCAGTTGTTTGGCAATTCCGAAATCGGTCAGCTTGGCCGTGCCATCCGTATGAAACAGTATATTGCTGGGCTTGATATCGCGGTGAACGATCCCCTTGCGATGCACGAAATCCAGGCAACTGCAGATATTTTGCATCAGGTCCAGGATCTCTGGCTCCTGCATGCCGGCATTGATTTTCTCACTCAGTGAGCCGCCCTCCAGGTATTCCATGGAGATATAGTGACGGTCATCAATAACACCGATATCGTGAATGGTGATGATGTTGCGATGATTGAGAGAAGCGATGGTGCGCCCTTCACGCAGAAAACGTTCGGCGTGCGCGGCGTTGTCGAATTTCTTCAGTATCTTGAGTGCGACGCGACGATGGAGCGATTTCTGAACAGCAAGGAAAACGGTGGCCATGCCGCCTTCTGCGATAAACCGCTCCATCTTGAAGCCTGGAATTTTTATCCTGGTCATTCAGATTGTATCCGGCAGATTGAAACAGATAATCAATGCAGCCTCGTACTGTACCGAGGCGTTGCTGGGAGACCGGATTTGTGAATTGCACTTAGCGTACACTTTTTAACCTCTGTCGCTCCAAGATGCTGTGAACATTGTGGGACACCAGCCAGGCATTGACCTCATCCGCTGGTAACGGATGGCAGAAGTGGTAACCCTGCAGTGAGTCGCACCTCAGTTGTGCGAGTGCACGGGCGGTTTCCACATTCTCCACCCCCTCGGCCACGACTTTAAGGCCAAGGTTATGGGCCAGGTCGATCGTCGCTTGAACAATGGCCCCATCACTTTCACTGGTCAGCATTTCTGTTACAAAGGCCTTATCGATCTTTAGTTCAGAGGCAGACATCTTCTTTAGATATGCCAGGGAGGAGTAACCGGTACCGAAGTCGTCTATGGAGATGGAAATCCCCCGGCATGCCAGATTGTTCAAGACCTTCAGAGCCAGGTCCGGATCCTTTACAAGCGTGGATTCGGTGATTTCCAGGGTAAGCGTGCCCGGGGGCAGTTTCCAGGACGCCAGTTGACCTGCCATGAAGTCAGGAAATTCAGGATCGAGCAGAGTCGAAGGAGAAAGGTTTACCGCAACGCCAAGGTTTTGCCCCTGGGCATGCCAGGACATGATTTGATCAACCGCAGTACGCATAACCCAGCGCGTCAGTTCAATAATCAAGCCACTCTGCTCGGCGAGATGAATAAACTCATCGGGCGATATCATACCGAACTTTTGGTGATTCCAGCGTACCAAGGCCTCCACCCCATGTACCTGTCCCGTATCGGCGGCCACCTTGGGTTGATAGTGCAGTTGCATATCACCGCTTGTAATAGCTTGCCGCAACTGGGCAAGCAGGCTGAGGCGCCAGGAACTGTGTTTGTCTATGCAGGGATCGTAGATATAGAAGTGACGCTTCTTCTCCTTTGCCACATACATGGCCACATCGGCCCGCTGCAGGAGGGTATCCACATCGTGCCCATGTTTGGGTGACAGAGAAATTCCGATACTTGCCTGCACATCCAGGCTCATCTTGTCGATCACGAAGGACGTGGAAAAGGAACGCTGAATCTTTCTGACAGCATCCTGTATCTCATTCTCGTTATCCAGAGAGGGCAGCAGGATGGCAAATTCGTCACCGCCGAGACGGGCGAGGGTATCCGTGGGATACACCACCTCTCTCAACCGCACCGCAATCTGCTTCAACAGGCGATCACCACTATGATGACCGAGGGTATCATTGATCTCCTTGAATCTATCCAGATCCAATACCAGCAGGGCAAGCAGGCGATTTTTACGACGCATGCCCAGCAGGGCCTGTTCCAGACGATCCCGTAACAACAATCTGTTGGGCAATCCAGTCAGAGGATCGTGGGTTGCATCATGCATAGCCTGTGATTCAAGGGCCTCTGTCTTGCGCTGCATGTCTGCGGTGTGTTTGTGAAAAAGCGAGCTTACGCTGTCAGTCAGTTGTGTATTGACGTACTTGCCGAGAAAAAGAAAGGCAAAGGGTATGAAATCCAGGATCCAGAGCGCAGGGTTTGTTCGCTGTGCCGTTACAAGGCTCCC
>JAHEHQ010000188.1 GCA_024644505.1 Gammaproteobacteria bacterium | reverse complement strand
CGCTCGAATCCCGCTGAGCCGCCATAGTACGGATCAGGCACTTCGCGGGTCTTGAACTCGGGCGCGTAATCCATAAGCAGATGAATCTGGTCTTCCATGCCTTCAGGGCAAATGGCATAAAGGCTGTGATAGTTATCCTGATCCATGGCAACGACGAGATCGAATTCATGGAAATCTCTTGTATCGGCCTGTCGGGCCCTCAAACCGCTGAGATCGAATCCTCTTTTACGTGCTGTCTCCTGTGCCCGTCGATCTGGCGGTTCACCGACGTGGTACGCGTGGGTACCCGCGGAATCAACCTGTATCACGGTGTTCAGGTTTTCCCTTTCGACAAGGGTTTCGAAAACGCCATGGGCCGTTGGAGATCGGCAGATGTTGCCCATGCAAACGAAAAGTATACGTACATTTTTCATTTTAATCAGTTAGATAGAGTTGTAATTTAGAGTAAAATATGAGTTCGATATAATCAGATAGATTTTAAATAACAATGACTTATACGATAAATCGAGAACGAGTATAGATTGTATATCGGGCTGGGTATTCCTTCGCTAGGTTCTGATATTACCGACAATCGATTCCTCCGCAAGTTTGAGGTCCTCAAAGGTATCGACGCCGTGTCCGGCGTCCTCCTTCGCCTCACTGACATGAATGAGTTCTCCATGCCAGAGCACCCGCAACTGTTCCAGGGATTCCGCATACTCCAGCGGTGAAGCGGGCCAGGTGATATAGCGCTTCAGGAATCCCGCTCGATAGGCGTACAGGCCGATATGCCTGGAAAACGCGGTATCTGTCGGCAGGGTGCTTTGCTCACGAAGAAATTCATCCCGATGCCAGGGTATGGGTGCCCGGCTGAAGTAGAGGGCATATCCCTTTTCATTGGTGACGACCTTGACCACATGGGGGTCAAACAGTGGTCCCCGATCCCTGATGGGCATGGACAGCGTCGTGATACTGGCATCCGGATGACGTGCCATGTCTTCCGCAACCTGGCTCAGCAGTACCCCGGGCATGCAGGGTTCGTCTCCCTGGAGATTGACCACAATGGTCTCGTCCGGCCAGCCGAACTGACTGACCACTTCGGCAATACGTTCCGTACCGCTCCGGTGATCCCGGGAAGTGACGCAGATTTCCGCGTCAAACGGACGGCAGGCCTCCGCGATCCGCTCGTCGTCGGTGGCGATCACCGTCTGTCCTGCCCCGCTCTCTTTTGCCCTCTCGAAGACATGTTGAATCATGGGCTTGCCCGCGATCATGCGCAGGGGTTTTCCGGGCAGCCGGGATGAGGCGTAACGAGCCGGTATGACGACCTTGAATGCCATACAACTCAGCTCGGCACTTCCTCATCGGCGGGAAGCTGACGCGCCTCTTCCTCCAACATGACGGGGATTCCATCCCTGATGGGAAACGCCAGGCGATCTCCCTTGCATATCAGTTCTTCGGCCTTCTTGACGTACACCAGCTTTCCCTTGCAGGTGGGGCATACCAGTATGGACAACAACTTTTTATCCATTAATTAATTCCCTCTTTCTTTCAACAAGCTATAAACACGATCTGCTATCAACGGATCTGCTGCAGCATACACCATCAGATACCAGTAGTGTGGCTTGGCGAAGGCCAAGCATTTCACCGCATCTTTTTCAGTCATGATCAAAGGCAGTTGGTCGTCAAATGCCAATTCATCCTCTGAAAACCGATGGTGGTCGGGAAAGGCGTGCTCCACGGGGTGCAGGCCCGCCGTGCGCAAGGTGTCGAAGAAACGGGACGGATTTCCGATACCCGCCAAAGCATGCACCGATTTCCCCGAGAAAGCGTCCAGGGAACCTCTCTTTTCGGGGTCAGCCATGTTCACCAGTTCACCGGGAAGCAGGCTCATCGAGGTTTCCCCTGGGGAATGCTCTCCGTTGACAACCACCAGTCCTGTCGACTTTAGACGCCCAGAAGGCTCCCGAAGCGGCCCGGCCGGCAGGCAGAAGCCATTGCCGAGCCGGCGCTTTCCATCCAGCACCGCGATCTCCAGATCCCGGTGCATGGCATAGTGCTGCATACCGTCATCCGAGATGATGACGTCACAGGCCGAATTCTCCACCAGTTTTTTTGCCGCCGCCGGCCGGTCAGGCCCGACGCAGACCGGGCACCCTGCCCGTCTTGCGATAAGAACCGGTTCGTCTCCTGTCAGTATTGGATCACTGTCCGGAAACACGTCCCGTGGCCAGGTCTCCGACTGCCCCCCATATCCCCGTGACACGACACCGGGTCGATATCCGGATTGACGCAGTTGTTCCGCCAATTGAATAACCAAGGGTGTCTTGCCCGTTCCACCAACGGTTATGTTTCCGACCACGATGACCGGCACCGGCAGGCGTTGCACCCTTATCAAACCCCGTTGATAGGCAAGACGCCTCACCCAGACCAGCAGGCAGAATATCCAGGAGACGGGAAGGAGGAGAACAGTCAAGATATTGGCCGATGCCCAGTAGGTCTCAATGGGTTTCACAGACCAGAGTTTCCTACTTGCATGATTCTTGCTCAATGACGAGGTGTCTACTGTTCCTCTACCGGTTGTCTGGCGGCAAAGGTCATGTGCAAAAATCCCATCTGGCTGGCAACATCCATCACCCTGACCACGGATTGATGGGTGGTCTGGGCGTCCGCCGTAATAATCAGGGGAATATCACGCCTGTCACCAACGGATTTTTCGATCGCGCGTCGAAGTGTCAAGGCCTTGTTGTTGATCACCTTCCGTTGATTGACATAGTAATTGCCTCTGTTGTCTACCGTAATATCCAGGACCTTCTCTTCCTCCGAAGCTTCATCCTGGGTGGCTGCCTGGGGCAGTTCCACCTTTATGCGGGCATCCTTGTCAAATGTTGTTGAAACCATGAAAAAGATCAGCAGCAGAAACACCACATCGATCAGCGGTGTGAGATTGAGTTCATGGGATTGTCTACGATGCGGACGAAGATTCATTCCAGTTCCCGTTCCCTTTCCCCCTGCATGATCTCAACCATTTTCAGGGATTCTTCCTCCATCTTGATGACCAGACGCTGAACACGGCTTTCGAAATAACGGTGGAACATGAGGCTGGGAATAGCCACTGACAAACCGGTGGCGGTGGTAATCAGGGCCTCGGAAATACCGCCGGCCAAAACTGTGGGATTGCCTACACCTGCGATGGTTATGGCGGAAAACACCTTGATCATTCCGATAACCGTACCCAGCAATCCCAGCAAAGGCGAGATAGATGCGATGGTGCCCAGGGTATTGAGATAACGTTCCATTTCGCTCACCACCTGGCGCCCGCTCTCTTCAATGGATTCCTTCATGATCTCCCGGGAGTGTTGGCGATTGACCAACCCTGCAGCCAGGATGCGCCCCAGTGACGATCCGTCCCTGATGGCGGTTATGTATGCGTTATTGAGTTTTCCCTTGCGGTGATACTGCCATACCTGCGCCACGAGATTACCGGGCACCACCCGCTTGCTTCGAAGTGCCCACAGGCGCTCTAGAATAATCGCCATGGCGACCACGGAACACGCAATGATGGGGATCATCAGCCAACCGCCGGCCTTTACCAGTTCAAACACCTTTGTTCATCCTTAAAATCAAGAAAGTTTCGGATTTCTATCAGGGGCTTATCATACTGTATACAGTAGTTTCTACCAACGCGTCCTCAGGGGGGCTCCTCTAATGGACCCATACTGCGGCACACTTCATGGGATTGCCACGCCGGCGGCGAAGGTCAGTCAATTTTTTCCTGAATTTGGTGGGTCCAGTAACGGCCTCGTTGCAACCGGTGGGAAACCGGTCCGTGGATGCCCTCCTCCGGGTGCAGTTGAAAGGAAATGGCTCCGTGTTCAGCCGTTGTCATAACCTGAGCTCCCTGATTCTTCCAGCGTTCTACCACTTCTTCCCTGGGAAAACGATATCGGTTCAGATAGCCGGCGGAGACCAATGCAAACCCGGGCTTTGCTGCATTGGCGAAATCGATTCCGGATGATGTCTTGCTTCCGTGGTGCGGAACAACCAGGAGATCTGTTGCCAGATGTTCTCTGCTCTGTTGGATCAGCCGCTTCTCGGCGGCGGCTTCGATATCGCCGGGTATGAGAATGCCACCCCCCGGGCTCTGGATGGAGAGAACGCATGAGGCGTTGTTACCGGACCATTTCGACAGGCCATCCGGATGCAGGATGCGAAAAAGCACGCCGTCCCAGGACCACTCCATACCCGCAAGACACTGCTCGGCATTCTGCCCGACGACTCGATCGGGCTCTCCGCCGAGGATTCTTCGTATCGGAAAGCGACTTGCCAGACTGACCAATCCCCCCTGGTGGTCGTCATCGCCGTTACTCAATAGAACCGTATCGATCTTCTCTATGCCCTGGTCCTCAAGGAAGGGGATCAACACAGCGGCACCGGCATTGAAGGTCGGGGAGTATCTGGGCCCGGTATCGTAGACCAGGGTATGCCGATGGGTACGAACCACCACGGCAAGCCCCTGACCCACGTCAAGCATGTGCATCCAGACTTCACCCTTTTGGGGGAGGGGCGGGGTGTGATAAACCAACGGCAGAAGAAGTAGCAGACCGAGCCAGCGGCCCGGGACACCGGGAGGTGAAAGCAGCAGCAGACTCCCCATGCCGATAAAAGGCCACAGCAGTGGGGAGATGCCGGGAGACACGCTGGCGAATAGCTTCATGTCCGCAGCCAGGCTCAGTAGTCCCATGCCATTTTCCAGTAGCCACGCAGCGACACTCAACACCGGAACGCCCCAGGAAGGGGAAATCAGCAACAGGGCAGTTCCGACCAGACACACGGGGATGATGACAAAGGAGAACAGCGGTATCGCCAGGAAGTTGACCACCGGCGCCACCAGGGGAAACTGCAGCTGCCATATCAGCAGTGCCGGGGCCATGCCCAGAGCAATCAGCCCTTGCAGGCTGCCCCAGCTGCGGAGAACACCCGCTTTTCCCGTTTTGCCGCTCAGACATATGAGGATGATCCCCACGGCCAGAAATGACAACCAGAAACCTGGCGACAGGACGCTGGTAGGTTCCACCAGCGTCACGGACAGCAACGCCAGGGCGAAGCTCCGGGAGGGACGGCTGGTGCGTGCCAGCAGGTGCGACCCCATGAATATAACCAGCATCAGCAATGCCCGCTGGGTGGGAATGGAGAATCCCGCCAGACCCGCATACAGGCCTCCTGCCAGAATTGAGGCGACGGCGGCGGCCCTGGGAGCCGGAACCAGGAGAGGCAGCCGGGGGATCATCTTCCAGATCCTGGTTCCCAGGAGGAATGCGAGTCCCGATATGATGCCGATATGCAGACCTGAAATGGCAATCAGGTGATTGGTTCCCGTGTGTCGAAACAGCTCCCAGTCTTTATCGGTGAGACCACTGCGGTCGCCGATTACCAGGGCCTTGAGGAGGCCCGAGGCGGTTGTGTTTGTTATTGAGATATCGATCTCGTCGCGAATCCTCTGCCTCAACAGCTGCAGATCGAACATCGGACCAGAGGCGTCGACTCGTCGCTTTTCTCCGTGTCTGGTCACGTAACCCCGAACCCTGATTCCTTTCCGGTACAGCCAGCCTTCGTAGTCGAAGCCCCCTGGATTCATATATCCGTGAACCGCTTTCAGGCGAGCGCCGAGTC
>JAHEHQ010000187.1 GCA_024644505.1 Gammaproteobacteria bacterium | reverse complement strand
GTGAATACAAGTGTGCGGGCGTCCGACCCCGGAGGAGGCAGGTTTTCCACCCTTCCATCCGGGCCCCAGAGAGTCACCTGCCCCTTGGTCCCGGCGGAGGCGAAGCGATCACCGGCCGGCGCAAAGGCAACCGCCCGGATACTCCCCTTGTGCCGCCCCAGGGTCTTGATCGGTTTGAGCGCCGGGAGACTCCAGAGCCGCACACTGCCGTCCTCGTGTCCTGTGAGCACCCGATGTCGGGGCCCATCGACGGCCATCGCCAATACTGACGACCCGGTATCTACCGACCTTATCTCCTCACCCCTCGTGCTCCATTCGGTCAGTCCGCCGTCGTAACCCGCGCTCAGGAGCCGGTCCATATCCAGAAAGACCAGGGTCGTAACCTCGCCGCGGTGCCCCTGCCAGCCCCAGCCCCCTTCACCACCGGGGAGAGTCCAGACCCGGATCCTGCCGTTCCAGCCCGCCGAAGCCAGCTTTGATGAGTCGGGACTGATGGCCAGCCCCTTACCGCCGCCATGGGCATCGGGAATAACCAGGTAAGGTGCCTGGTTGGGCTGGGTCGCACACCCTGCAAGCAGGAGTTGCACAACGACGATCATTAACCCGGGGAACGAAGCAGGATGTTGGGTGACCCGATTCATGACCATCTTTTCAATCCGATACCTTTGAAGACTACTTTAAATCTATAACCATCATTATTCGTCATTCCGGCATTCGCCGGGATGACGAGGTTTCTATTCCCGAGCATGCTCTAAGTATCAACCGTATGGGTAAGCCTCAAGAGAAAACTGATCAGGCAAGGACAATGTTTTGAGGCCTCACCCACATCGGCTCGTATCACTGAGATGCAATAATCCTGAAGTCTTCCAACATGACCGAGGCCTTGTGGGGTGCGCTGAAGATCGCCCGCAAGCGCCCCTCGGGATCTACCAGTATCACCGATGCCGTGTGATCCATGAGGTACTCCCCGCCGGCGTTCTCCTTCTCTTCCACCCTGACAAACAACACGCCCAGCTGCCCGGTGAGCTTTCTCAGATCGCCTTCCTCGCCCCTTGCGCCGACGAATCCCGGGCTGAAATAAGGCACGTACTCGGCGAGTCTCGTTTGGGTGTCCCTTTCCGGATCGATGGATACGAACACGATCTGGTAAGGGACATCAACGCCGTTCTTCTCGAGACCGGCGTTCAAACGGGCAAGCGTGGACAGGGTCGTCGGGCAGACATCAGGGCAGTAGGTGTAGCCGAAGTTGAGGAAAGTCCATTTTCCCTGAAGACTGGAAAGCGTAAAGGGCTCTCCCTTGTGATCACGCAATGCGAACGGGTTCAAGGGCCTGGGATTCGAGATTACCGTTGCCTGAACACCGGTCAAGGGTGGCGGCGAATCCTGAATCGGGTTCAGTGCCAGAAAGAGCGCGACACCTGCCGCCGCGGCCGCCAGCATACCCGCGGCATAGAACAGTATCCGGCCCATTCAGGCGCCTAACGCCGGGAATGCCATAACCAGGTAATGATCCATCAGCAGTAAACAGAACAGCAGGCTCAGATAGATGATGGAGTAACCAAAAGTCTTCATGGCGCGTTTGTCACCTTCGGTCTTCATGAGCAGAGCAGCCTGGTAGACAAAACCCAGCCCCAGCACAACGGCCCCCCCGAGGTAAAGATAGCCGCTCATCTGAATGGTAAATGGCAACAACGAAACGGCCAACAGCATCAAGCTGTAGAAGAATATCTGCTGCTTCGTGAAACGCACCCCGTGGGTGACCGGAAGCATCGGTACGTCCACACGGGCATACTCCTTGCGCCGGCGGATCGCCAGGGGCCAGAAATGGGGCGGCGTCCAGACAAAAACGATCAATACCAGAAGCAACGGCTGAATCGCAACCTCACCGGTTATGGCGCACCAGCCCAACAGCGGCGGCGCTGCACCCGCCAGTCCTCCCCATACGATGTTCTGGGGTGTGCTGCGTTTCAGATACAGGGTGTAGATGACCGCATAGCCTATCAACGCCGAAAACGTCAGGATTGCGGTGAGCGGATTGACCAGCAGGGTCAGAATCACCATTGAGACCACACACAGACCAACGGCAAACAGGATGGCATGGGGACTGTCCAGTTGCCCGCTGGGGAGGGGCCGGTTACTGGTACGCTCCATAAGGGCGTCCATACGCTGGTCTATGATGTGGTTCAGGGCAGCTCCGCTTGCCGCCGCCAGGGAGATGCCGATCAGGCCGAAGAAGAGGTGGGGCAGAAATACCGGTCCCGGCGTGGAAAGAAGCATGCCGACCAGGGCGGTAAACGCTATAAGCAGCACCACTTTGGGCTTCGTCAGCTCATAGTAAAAACGCCATGAGGCGGCGGCAGTTGTCCCCTGGAGGGAAATCTCATTGGTAGCCATTATCGTGCACCTGTCACCCAGTTTTGTGAGGCCTTCAGCAGTTTTTCCAGATCCTTGAGGATCTGCTTGGAAGTCATCACGTCAGTATCGTGTACCATCATCAGCATCCGCTGTGGATCGATGACGAAAATCGCGTGGTCCGGGGCCTGTTCCCGCACATCGAAAAGTGCTTCCACCCCGTCCACATCCGCAAGCTGTACCACACCAACCCGCGTGCCCTCGTGGCCTTCCAGAGAGGGTATCACCGGCGTCGGCCGCCCCGCCTGAGGCAGAAGGATCAACAGCCGCTCCACCCGCTGTCTCTGCCCCCCCAGAGCCCGCCGTATCTGGCGGACCTGGAATAACCGTTCCATGCAGTCACCGGTACATTCCCCCCTGCCGATGACAACCAGTGTCCATTTGTCATTGAAATCGGCCCAGGCCAGCTGCTCTCCCTGGGGCGTAATAAGTCTCAGGCCGTCCACAGACCTGGGAGGCTCCAACAGCACGCCCTGGTTGCTTCGGCCGGCCGGGAGCCATTGTGGATTCAAGTAGAGCACCCAGCTGGCCAGCGGCGGCAACGCGAATACCAGAACGAGAATAACCAGCGGTATCAGGCTGCGTTTCCTGGTTGATGCTTCCACCATTCCGGTCACTCCACAACCTCCTTACCGGACTGTTTCACCAGGGATATCCGGACCCAGATAAAGGCCACGATCAATGCAAATGCAAACCACTGCAGCGCATACCCGATGTGCATGGTTTCATCTACGGGTTTACTCACCCACGCGCGCACGAAACCGTGATCGTCGTCCGGGGATTGAAGCACCATGAAAGGGTAAACCGCGAGTCCCGACCAGGCTGAGTAGGTCTCCAATGTGAAATAGGGCCAACGCTGCTGGGACGAAACCGGTGCATACCCGCCACCCAGCTGGATTGCCGGCGGCTCGGGCACAACGGCACGACCGGTAACCCGGACCACGGCAGACGGTTCTGCTTTCGGAGGGGTTCTCACCCAGCCTCTGTTAACCAGCAGATATCGATCACTGGACGCTATTTTCATGGGGCTGATAACGTGAAGCCCGGTTTTCCCCTGGTGTTTTCTGTTTTCAATGAAAACCGATTTTTCAGGGATAAAAGTCCCGCTTACCGCCAACATCCGGTGCTCCACGTCCTCGGCATCCAGCATCCGGCTATCCAGCTCCAGCACCGGGGCTGTACGTCTCGTCTCCTGGGTGCCGGCAAGCTGCCGCTTCTGCCCTGCGCGGTCCAGCTGCCAGAAACCCAGACCGATAAATAAGGGCACCAGAACAAGCATGGTGACGGTAGGGATAATGTGCGGCCGAAAAAACGATATACCGGGGCTCATTCTGGTCTATCATTTATATTGCGGTTTTGGTTCGAACAGAAAATTCATAGCGCGTAACCCCGCGTCCTATAATGAAAACGAGGAAACAGCCATGGAATTGATGTTAAAAATGCTGGTCATTCTGGCACTGGTATTCATCGTATTTTCATTGTTTCAGGGCATGTACTATCTGGCCAAGGACGACGGAAAACAAGACCGCACCCGGGTGGTGCGGTCGCTTACGGTCCGTATCGTATTGTCCTTTGTCCTGTTTTCTATGTTATTGGTGGGCTACTACTTCGGATTTCTACAGCCTCACGGCCTCTGACGGCCGCTACAACCAGTAGACGAAGACAAACAAGCCAAGCCAGACCACGTCTACGAAGTGCCAGTACCAGGCTACGGCCTCGAAGGCGAAATGGTTGTGGGCGCTGAAATGCCGCTTCATCGCCCTGCCGAGTATCGCGATCAACATGATCGCGCCCATAGTCACATGAAATCCATGAAACCCTGTCAGCATATAAAAAGTCGAACCGTAGACACCTGAGCCCAAAGTGAGGTTGAGCTCGGCATAGGCGTGTCCGTACTCCCAGACCTGAAAAACCACGAACAGCAGACCGAGAACGATAGTCGCGATCAGGCCGTTGACCAGCTGTTTATTGTTGTCCACTTTCAGACCCCAATGGGCCCAGGTGATGGTCGCGCCACTGCTGAGCAGCAACAGGGTATTGATGGCTGGGATGCCCCAGGGGCCCATGGGTTTCATTTCACCACCCATCTCTCCCGGCCCCTGACTCGGCCAGGTCGGGTCGAAATCGGGGTAAAGCAGTGCCCGGGTCTCGCCCAGATAACCCTCACCGCCCAGCCAGGGCAGTGCAATGGTGCGAATATAGAAGAGCGCACCGAAGAAAGTCAGGAAAAAGAAAACCTCCGAAGCGATGAACCAGAACATCCCCATCCTGAACGAGGTGTCCACCTGCTTGTTGTACTTGTCATTGAGGTTTTCGTCGATGACGTCGCGAAACCAGCTGTAGAGCAGGAACACGAAAAGCAGCAGTCCTGCAATCATGACCCATTTGCCCACACCCACACCATTCATAAACAGTGCCAGACCAATCAGGGTCGTGAGCAGAGATACCATTCCGATTATCGGCCATGGACTGGAGTCTGGAATATAATAATTGTCGTTGCTTGTGTTCCCCGACATAACGGATCCTCTATCGCTCTATCTTTCTGGTGTAAAATTCTTGGTTGTTGTTTCTGATGCGCCCGGACTTCGGGGTCCGGCTATAACCCCTGATCATTCGCCGTTACCTTTGTATCCCCTACTCCCCCCTGACCCGGTTTCAATTTCATGAAATTGTAGGAAAGCGTAAGCGACTCGATATTCGGGGGCAGATCCGGCGACACAACGAATCGCAACGGCATTTCCGCGAGTTCGCCCCCTTCCAGCGTCTGCTTGTTGAAACAGAAGCATTCCAGCTTGCTGAAGAACCCGGTGGCCTGCCAGGGCACGACACTGGGTATGGCCTGGCCGGTGACCGAATGGTTGCTTCGGTTTCGGGCCAGAAACATCACCTCCATAACCTCCCCCGGCGTGACCTCAATCACATGGGTCTGGGCCTCGAATTCCCAGGGCAGGTTGGGATTGACCGTGGTGTCAAACTTGACCGTCACCCTTCGATTCGGGTCGATCGTCCCGGTCCCGCCTGGCGTCGCCCCGGCCTGCTTTACGTCTGCCCGCAGGCTGACCGACTGCACGCCGGTAACCTGACAGATCAGGTTGTAAAGCGGCGCCATCACAAAAAAGCCGAAGCCGAACATACCCACCACCACCAGCGACAGCACCATGGCGGTGCGCCGGTTGCGCTGGTTCGTTCGGCTACCCTGCATATTCAGCCGCCTGCCTGGGTTCCCACGATCCGGAATATCCCTGTCCAGAAGGGGACGGAGGTGAAAAACAC
>JAHEHQ010000186.1 GCA_024644505.1 Gammaproteobacteria bacterium | reverse complement strand
TTTTCGGGATACCGCTATTGCCGGACCGCGGCGGAGCGGAAGATCCCCATAGCCGCGGTAAACCTGGGCAAGACCCGCGCCGATCCGCTCATTCAGCTGAAACTCCACGCCGACTGCACCGAGGTGCTTCAGGCGTTGTCCGACTCTCTGAGCGGATCGCCGGCTCGGGGTTGACAGGTCGACATCGCTCCTGGTATTTATGTTGCAGTGCACCAAAATTGACCGATTTAAAGGGTTTTTAATGGATTTTGTTCACGGATAGTGCATCCGGGGAAAAAAAATCAACAGCTTACATCTGGCCCGACATTTGCTTTGGTGATCATGTGTTGTTTCGTCACCAATCCGGGAGAGATTACCCAGGGGAGAAAACCATGTCAGCCGCCGTAGACCACGGTTTTCTGCCTTCCGGCAGATACATCTTCAACCACGACATCATGAACTGTCCCGCCGGGGGCATTGCGGGCAATCACCTCTATTCCGGTCGGGCGTTGGGGCTCTCGCAACCCTGGGACATCATCCAGCTTCCCTCAAACCTCGAGTCCGACTGGCCGACCATCCTGGGCCACTACGAGCGTATTGGGCTCAGCCACACGGAGCATGTCATCTGGGACCTCAGCGTGGATCATCTGGGTGCACACATCGGATACCAGCCTTCCGTTTTCTACTTCGGGCGCGAGGAGTGCAGGTGCTGGGGTGATTCCCACTGGCTGGAAACCGTGGAATATATCAATTCCAAAAACAATTTCACGACCCTGGCCCGGAAGCTTGGCATGGACATTCCCGACACCTGGTGTTTCGACTCGGTCAGTCATATCGAGCCCGACCTGCTGGAGGAGACCGTCTTCCCCTGCTACCTGAAGGCTGCGGTATCCGTCGCGGGAATCGGTATCTACCGTTGCGCCAACCGGTTCGAGCTGGCCGATGCCATGGGCAAAATCGACGACGGGATGCCGGTTCAGATACAGAAGGAAGTCAGGACGGAAAGTATCCTGAATCTGCAGTACCGGGTGATCGACGATGAATTGGTGAGGCTGGCGGCCAGCGAACAGATACTCGACGGTTTCGTTCACCTGGGAAACCGGGCGCCTGCAACCCACGAACCCTGGGGGGCCGTGGATCCCATGGCCCGCTGGCTGAAGGATCACGGGATAAAGGGTATATTCGCCTTCGATATCGCAGTTGTGCAGACGGACCAGGGCCTGAAATTTCCCGCGATCGAATGCAATCCACGCTACAACTGGGCCACCTACCCCACCTTGATAGCACGGAAGTTGAATATACCGGAATGGCGTGCCGTCAGCCTCCCGACCCGTTACAAAAAACTGTCGGCAATCGACCTCGAGGACATCGAGTTCGATGCGGCAACGGGGGAAGGGGCCATCATCGTAAACTGGGGTACGGTATCGACCGGCAGGATCACTATCCTGATGGCCGGATCACAGCCGTATCAGGAGGCCCTGGCTATAGAACTCGAGGCACGCCTCTAACCTGGCTGCTGTCAGCTGCCCGCACCCAGCAGCATGGCCCGGCGCTTCCTTTCCTCCAGTACCCCGGGCCCCAAGCCCTCGTCCGGTTGGACCCCCCACCCGGCAAGCTGTTGCTCGACGAGCTCTGATATAGCAGTCATGTGTCCCTCTCCATCGTTCAGACAGGGGATGTACCCGTACTCTTCGCCGCCGGCCTCCAGATAGACATCGCGATTCTCCATGGCGATCTCTTCGAGGGTTTCCAGGCAGTCTGCGCTGAAGCCCGGACACAGGACCTGAACCTTCTTTACCCCTTCCTTCCCAAACGCCTCCAGGGTTTCGCTGGTGTAGGGCTTCAACCATTCCCTGGGTCCCAGGCGTGACTGGAAACTGAGTTGCCACTGATCCTCACCGAGTTCGAGAGATTCTGCCAGCAGCCGCGCCGTCTTCTGGCATTCGCAATAGTAAGGGTCGCCTGCCAGAAAGTAATCCCTGGGTATCCCATGGAAGGAGATGAGCAGCTTATCCGGACGGCCGTGCCCGGACCAGTAGGCCCGAACGCTGTCCGCCAATGCCCGGATGTAACCTGGATGATCATGATAGTGGCCTACGAAACGCAGCTCCGGAAGCCAGCGCCAGCGCTGCAGCTCGGCCGCTACCGCATCGAATGTAGAGGCGGTTGTCGTCGCCGAATACTGGGGATACATGGGCAGCACCAGGATACGGCGAGCCCCCGCCTCCCGAAGCTCCCGCAGACCCGCTGCAATTGAGGGGTTCCCGTAGCGCATCGCCAGAACCACCTTGAGCCGCCCCGCAAACCGCCTATCCAGCAGCGATTGCAGAGACTGACGCTGCCGCCTGGAGATCACCAGCAGTGGGGAACCCTCCCCTGTCCAGATCTTGGCGTAGGCTGCGGCCGAGCGCCGGGGACGGGTATTGAGAATGACCAGATTCAGGATCAGCCACCAGAGAACCCTCGGGGTCTCCACGACCCTCCGGTCCCAGAGAAACTCCTTGAGATACCGCCTCACATCGGCGGGAGTCGGTGAATCGGGTGTCCCGAGATTCACCATCAGGATGCCCGTGGTCTCCGGTGCATCATGTACGAAAACGGATTGGCTGGCGGTATTCATTCTGTACTAATCTTACCGAAAGGATTACCTTCTGTACGCATATGATATCGGGTTGGGAAGCACATCCCCAGTGATAACTCGGGTTGTTGAAAAAATACCCCGTATTCAGGAGGCAAACCATGAGAGTTGCGGTTTTGGGCGGAACCGGTTTCGTCGGGCGTTATATCGTGGACGAACTGCTCCGGCAGGGCCATTCCGTCAATGTTCTGATTCGTCCCGGCAGCGGGCACAAGGCACCGGAATCCGACAACTGCGCATTGATTGCCGGAGACCTCGATGACGCCGCGGCACTGGAACAGCTCGTCGCCGACAGCGACGCTGTCATCTACAGTGTCGGTATTCTCAGGGAGTTTCCGGATCAGGGAATCAGCTTTCAGGCGCTTCACTACGACGGTGTGGTGCGTGTCGCGCTGGCGGCGGAACAGGCCGGTACGAAACGCTTTCTGCTGATGAGCGCCAATGGCGTCAAACCGAACGGGACCGCGTATCAGCGGACCAAATATGCCGCCGAAGAGCACATCAGAAAGTTGGGGCTGAACTGGACTGTCTTTCGTCCTTCCGTGATTTTCGGAGACCCCAGGGGTGGGATGGAATTTGCCAGTCACCTCAAACAGGAGATTATCGACTCCCCGCTGCCCGCCCCCCTGTTCTACCCCGGACTGATACCCTGGCGGTCGGGAAAGTTCACGCTTTCCCCGGTGCATGTGCAGGACGTTGCCACGGCCGTTGTCGGCGTGCTGGACAGAGACGATGCCTCGCAGCGGATATTTCACCTATGCGGGCCATCGACCCTGACCTGGAAGGACATCATTTACATCCTGTCGGAGGCCTGCGGAAAATCCAAGCTCATGTTCCCCGCGCCTGCACTGGGGCTGGGCATAGCCGCTTCGGTAATGGAGCGATTCGACTGGTTTCCCCTGACAAAAGACCAACTGACCATGTTGATGGAAGGCAACAGTTGTGACGGCAGGGAGATTTTCGATCTGCTGGGAATCAAACCCGTTGTATTCGAGGTGGAGAACCTCGGTTACCTGAAGAATCCTCAGTGACCGCCGGCGATCAAACGCAGGATGTGGTGAACCAAGCGAACCCCATCCTGCGGAAGTAATAACCTGACCGGTCATTCATGAGAGATTGGCGCATCAGCTCCGAACGCGCCGGCACGCTGGCGGCTACGGGGGCCTTCCTGATCTGGGGTTTCTCCCCCATCTACTACCGCGCCGTGGGCGTAGCACCGGCCCTCGAAATTCTGTCTCACCGGGTCGTATGGTCACTGGTGTTTACGCTGCTGCTCGTTGGATTGAGCGGTCAGTTGAGACAGGTGCTGAATCTTTTCAGGGACGCCCGGGTCGTCGGCACGCTTTTCCTCAGCTCCCTGCTGGTCTCCGTCAACTGGCTTGCCTTCATATGGGCGGTCAACAACAACCGGGCACTGGAAGCCAGCATGGGCTATTTTATATTTCCCATCGTCATGGTTGTGCTGGGGGGCATAT
This sequence comes from Gammaproteobacteria bacterium, assembly GCA_024644505.1. Taxonomy (GTDB): domain Bacteria; phylum Pseudomonadota; class Gammaproteobacteria; order Chromatiales; family Chromatiaceae; genus JAHEHQ01. The sequence continues at coordinate 1,644 of JAHEHQ010000186.1, read as the reverse complement.
TCCTGAAGGAGCGGCTGAGCTTCGGTCAGCTTGCTGCGCTGCTTCTCGTTGTGTCGGGTGTGATCAACCTGTTGTTCGGCTATTCCCGTTTTCCCTGGATTGCCCTGCTGCTTGCCATATCCATGGGATTCTACGGTCTGGTGCGAAAAAAGGTAGCGGTCGAGGCACTTCCCGGGCTGACCATGGAGTGCCTGCTGCTCAGCCCGGTTGCAGTGGGTTACCTGATGACTTTGTACGCGGGCGGTGAGCTTGTATTCGGCTCGATGGGTGCCGGTTTCGATCTGCTTCTTGCCTGCTCCGCCCTGATGACTGCCCTGCCCCTCATTCTTTTTACCTCGGCGACCCGGATTCTGCGTCTGGGTACGGTGGGTTTGCTGCAGTACCTGAACCCGACCTGTCAGTTTCTGCTGGCCGTGCTGCTGTTTCGTGAAACCTTCACCCAGGCGCACCTGATCACCTTTCTCCTGATCTGGTCCGGACTTGTCCTTTTCACCCTGGATTCCAGAAAAGGCCGTTCGGCCCGTTAGGGGATCAGACGGGGCAAGTGTCCTTGCGGGCAACCGGGCATTGGCGAACAGAGAATGAAGAGGTTATATTTGCCGGAACCGCCAGCGAACATTCAGAATCAACCGGCAGAATTGTGAGATCTATTTCTATGAACGGCATACTGAGGCGACTGCCTTTTATCGCGGGCGGCTGTCTGCTGCTTTTCATCAACCCACAGACCCATGCATCCCACGCCTCCCCCGATGCCGGTGATATCCCAAAAGGCCTGCACTGGTCGTATCAGGGGGAAAACGGGCCGGAACACTGGGGACAGCTGTCGGAGCATTTCGCGACCTGCAACGCGGGACAGAATCAATCGCCGATAGAGATCCAGGGCGCCCGGTTCGAACGTCTGCCCAACCTCTCGTTCAGCTACCGCAGCAGCCCCCTTACCATCGTCAACGACGGCCACACCATCCGGGTGGTTTACGATCCGGGGAGCTATCTGATTCTGGGCTCAAGACGATTCGAGCTGCGACAGTTCCATTTCCACACCCCCAGTGAACACCGAATCAACGGAAAGCATGCGGATATGGTGATGCACCTGGTTCACCAGAATCGCGGCGGCGAGATCGTGGAGGTCGCTGTACCGATGCACGCGGGAAATCGCCGCAACGCGATGATGGAGCGATTGTTGAGCTATCTGCCCACACAGCCGGGTGAGCGCCATTATCATCGGAACGTGGGTATCAAACCCATCTTTCTGATACCCCCGGATCGCAGTTATTACACCTACACGGGCTCAATGACCGAGCCACCCTGCAGCGAGAACGTTACCTGGATCCTGCTGAAGACCCCGCTGGAGGTTTCTTCCCGGGATATAGAGCGTTTCCGAAGCATCATGGGACAGAACAACCGGCCGCTCCAGGCAATCAATGCCCGCCCTGTTCTCACCGGTCACAGGTGAGCGCCAGTGGGCCGCGCGGCCCACTAGCCTAACAGCAGCTTGTCGTCATCCAGCTGCCGCCCGTTGACCTGCTCGAACATGTGCAGCAGGTCTTCCACTTTAAGACCCTTGCGTTCTTCGCCGGCCACATCCAGAACGACTCTGCCCTCGTGAAGCATGAGGGTGCGCTCCCCATGGTCGAGGGCCTGACG
>JAHEHQ010000185.1 GCA_024644505.1 Gammaproteobacteria bacterium | reverse complement strand
CTGTTCGGCATACCCGGGGGGCCAACCTATCCCGACACCCCCGATGCCGGGTCCGGTGCGCTTCGGGCGCTCGATATGGCGGCTGGACTGTCAGCCTCCAGCGAGGTCAGGTTCGCCGCCCTGACCCACGGCCTGGAAGCCGATGCGATAGAACAACTGTGCGAGCGCATGCGGGCACCCGGACGCTTCCTTGTCCTGGCCCTGCTGGTTGCCGCCCATCATGACCGGCTGCCCGGAAATGAAGGGCTCGAAGCAGAACCCCTGCTGGAACTGATGGAGAAAACGGATGCCATTCGGCGGCCCGAACGCTTCGAACAATTCCTGGTGAGCTGCGAGGCGGTCTGCCGGGTGAAGGCGGTTCAGGCGCCGCCCTTCGATCTGTTTCGACGCATCCTGCACAAACTGCGGGGCCTGGATATCGGCGCCCTGGTGGCCGGTATGAGAGACGCTTCGGAGATTCAACGCCGCATCCGGGAGGAACGCCTGGCGACCGTCAACCTGATAATCAGAAACGTCGGCGCAGATAACTGATCGCCTGGCTGATGGTCAGCTCCATGTTGGACGGACCGCTGCGGATGTAGAAGGACTCCCCCTGCCTGTGGGTCAGAAACGCGGGATCCCCGGCACGTTCGCACTCGATGGCGGCCACCTGTTTGTACTCCAGATCGAAGATCTCGAAGTGCACGTATTTCGAAAACTCCGGCCCCAGGTGCTGATTGAAAAGATTCTTGAAATGCAGCCGGCACTTGTCGTCGTTCTCGAAGTTGTCGGCGTCCAGGCCCAGGATGTTGCCGTCATCCTCCACCCCGATCAGCAGGATGCCGCCGTCGGTATTCATGAAGGCCGCCACGCCCTTGAGCCAGGCGAGCTCTATCTCCCTGCCGGCCTTGCCGCTGCGCAGGTTCATGCGCATGGTGGACTTGAACTCCAGATGCAGGCTCTCGCCGCTGTGAATCAGCGACAGGATATCCTCCCGGTAATTCCGCTTGTCGATGCTGAGCCGGGGCAGCTCCTTGAGGCGCCGGCTGTACTTGCGCACCACCAGCATCGCCAGGAGCACACCCGATGCCGACACCACCAGGGCCATGGCCAGCACCAGCTGCCAGCGGCGCTGCAGCAGGGTAACCAGATCGTCCAGCGGCAGCGCAACCCCTAGCCAGGCAGCCTCGTCGTCGAGGTAGAGAGGCGAGAACCCACCCCACCAGGCCTGTTCACCGCTGGTGAATCGCAGCGCCCGGTCCTCCGGACGCCCCGCATTCTTCCAGGCATCCACCGCATCGATGGCCAGCATGCCGCCCTGGGTGTTGCCGGCGGAAAAGAAGTGGCTGCCCCCGGCTGGCTCCGTATCCGCCCGGGGCGGTACGTATACCCCCCCGTCGGCACGAAACAGGAATCCGGTGCCGTTTTCCACGAGCGGAAGATTTTCGATGGTGCCCAGGATGGTGCTGAGGTCCAGGTCCAGTGCCACCACCCGGACCGAGCCCGCCTCCCGCCAGGCCAGCGAAGCGGTGATCCCCGGTACCTTGCGGGTGAAAAAGACATAGGGCCTGCTCCAGCTTGTCTTGCCTGCGTCGATGGCCTGAACCGCATCGAGAAACCAGGAACGCCTGCGCGGATCGTAGCCGCCATTGTCCTGCCAGACCAGTTCATCCTCCCCGCTCTCCCAGTGATGCCAGCGCAGCCGGCCCTTGTCGCCGGGGGCCCGCTCGCGCACAAGCCAGCGGTCCTCATCCCGCATCAGGAAGTACTCGCTGCCCGAATCGTCGGCAATAATCAGTCCGGAAAGCTGGGAGTGATGGGTCAAGGTCGGTATGAGACGCCGGGTCAGGGCCTCGATGTCATCCCGGTTCAGGTCCCCGGCACGGCCCCAGTCCCTCAGGATGGCCAGCTGCTGCTCCGTAGGCTCGAGCAGCCGCCGCAGCTCCTCGCGCACCTGCGCCGTTGCCTGGGATATCTGCCCCCAGGCCAGTTCCTGTCGCACCTCCACCATTACCAGGTACAGGGCCAGCACCAGCGTTCCCACCGCAAACAGCACCACCAGCACCAGGTCCCTGAAAAGGCGCAGACGCACGCCTCCGGGGGAATAGCTGAAAAGGGCTGACAGGGACATGGCGGGGATTATACCGGGGGCCAAGGGCCAAGGGCCAAGGGCCAAGGGCCAAGGGCCAAGGGCCGTCAAATGTTAGTGGGTGGCTGTTAGCCCAGCAAGCATTGAATGGAAGAAAGCCCCTGTCTTACCACTGTTCTTAATCCTCGGCCCTTGGCCCTTGGCCCTCGGCCCTCTCATCAACCAAACAACCCCTTCATATCCACGTCCGCCTTTTCGTCCTGAGTGAATTCCAGCAGTTCGGTCGGCTGAAAGTTCATGAGCCGGGCGACAATGACATCGGGAAACTGCTCCACCCGCACGTTGAGGTTGTTCACCGATTCGTTGAAAAACTCCCGCCGATTGCCGATGGTCTCCTCCAGCCCGGTGATCCGGGTCTGCAGGTGCCGGAAAGAGTCGTTGGCCTTCAGGTCCGGGTAGTTCTCGGCCACGGCATAAAGATTGCCCAACCCCAATCTGAGCATGCCCTCGGCCTGCCCCACGGCATGCACGTCCCCGGCCTCTCTGGCGCTGGCAACCGCGGCACGGGCCCGCATCACCTTTTCGAGGGTATCCTGTTCGTACTGCATATACTGCTTACAGGTCTCTACCAGCTTGGGCAGCTCGTCGTGCCGCTGTTTCAGGATGACGTCGATATTCGCCCAGGCCTTTTTATACCCATGCTTGAGATTCACCAGGCCGTTGTAAATGACAATGGCGTATACGGCGATCACCGCGATCAGGCCCAATAGGACGAACAGAAATATTTCCATTGATTTATCTCCAGCAGGCTCATGGGGAACCCAGTAATTTGCTGTCTGGGAGTGTGGGATTGTTCCACCCTTACCGCGAAGCCGGTTCCTGCTGTTCAGAGTGAAACCAGGCTCCAACCATGTTCTAATCTCTGCGGCAGAACGACGGCCAACTTGAAGGCCGGGCGGTCCGCGACTACCCAATTTTAACCTCAAAGCGCCTGGTAAGGTTTGAAACATGGCCGACATCCGAACATTCGATGGTAAGACACCGGACATATCCCCCGACGCCTGGGTGGATCCCAGTGCCCTGATCATCGGCGACGTGACCCTGGGGGCCCAGTCCTCCGTCTGGCCGATGACCGTGATCCGCGGCGACATCCACCGTATACGAATCGGTGCACGCACCAATATCCAGGACGGCAGCGTGCTGCATGTCACCCACGACAGTCGCTTCAACCCCGGGGGCTTTCCCCTGGATATCGGCGATGATGTCACCGTGGGCCACAAGGCCCTGCTGCACGGCTGCGAAATCGGTCATCACTGCCTGATCGGCATGGGTGCCATCGTAATGGATGGCGCCGTTATCGAACCCTATGTGATACTTGCGGCAGGCAGCCTGGTCACCCCGGGCAAACGGCTCGAGGGCGGCCACCTGTGGCGCGGCTCACCGGTGCGAAAGGGCCGCGAGCTGACGGATCAGGAGCGGGAGTACTTCGACTATGTGGCGGCCAACTACGCAAAACTGGCCGCCGAGCACAGGGCGGGCTGATTCCCGGTGCACTCCTTGCCAGTTCCCGACAACATGGCAACAGAATCCCGTTGAGCGATACATGGCATCTACAAAAAAGTTGTTTGAAAACAATATCGAATGGGCTGAAAAAATAAAGGCCGAAGACCCGCTGTTCTTCCAGAGACTCGCGCAACAGCAGTCACCCGAGTACCTCTGGATTGGCTGCTCGGACAGCCGCGTGCCCGCCAACGAGATCGTGGGTCTGCTGCCGGGAGAGATCTTCGTCCACCGCAACGTGGCCAACATGGTCATTCACACCGACCTCAACTGCCTGTCGGTGATCCAATACGCGGTTGCCGTACTGAGGGTGAAACACATCATCGTCTGCGGGCATTACGGTTGCGGCGGTGTCGCTGCGGCGCTTCGCCCCGAACGCCACGGGCTCATCGACAACTGGCTGCGCCATATAAAAGACATCTATTTTCGCTCTCAGGAGGAGTTCACGGCCTGTGTGGACGAGGCTGAACGGATCGACCTGATGTGTGAATACAATGTCGTCGAACAGGTGGCCAACGTCTGCCACACCACCATCGTTCAGGACGCCTGGAAACGGGGTCAGGAACTGATGGTACACGGCTGGATATACAGTATCCGGGACGGTGTGCTGCGCGATCTGGAAGTGAGCTTCGATGCGCCCGAGCAGGTGCCGGAAGTCTATCGGCAATACCCCACTGCCGGTCGGCGATGACCGCTTCAACTCTCCTGTTCAGTGAGACCGGGCGGGATCAGAACAGGGGCAGCAGGATGATCGCGCAGCCGAACACGAAGTAGAGTATCCGCAACGGGACCGGCGGCGGCGGAACCAGCGCCTCCTGGAGACGGCCTTCCCGCTCCAGACGCTCCACCCATGCCGGATGCTCATGCCTTGCCTTTTCCAGATCGATCGAGCCATCGAACATAGAGGCGTCATAGGGGAACGCGCTGGGCCGCCAGTGCTCGACCGTGAAATGGATGGTGAAGATGTGGCCCATGGCCAGCACCGCCTCGATGCGATGCACCCATAGCGCAACGTTGAGCAGCCAACCCGGCATGAAATCACTGGTCAACACCGGATTGTAGAGCATCAGGCCGGTGACGCCCACGATGATGAGACCCCACCAGACCGCCCAGTAGTCGAATTTCTCCCACCAGCTCCAGCGATCGAAACGGGGGGCTTCCCGGATGCCGAAGATCCAGCCGAGATGGGCAAAGAATCCCTTTACGTCGACCCATTGAAAGACCAGGCTGTCGGGTCCCATCATAGATTGGAAAAATTTCTTCCAGTCGACCTGGAACAGCATGAAGAAGATGTGCAGCACGAATCCCGCCAGCATCACCAGGCCTGCTATGCGGTGGATCTCCAGGGTGCCGGAAAAACCACCGAACTGTTCGGCCAGGCCACGCCCCCAAGGCGTCTCGAAATACATCCAGGCGATGCCGGTGACGGACAGGACCATAAAGACAACGAGCAGCCCCAGGTGCCACAATCTTTGAATCGGCGGAAAGCGTTTCAGGCGGGTACGGGCATCAGCCATGATTCGGCCTCCTCGTCAGCTTCGCTATCAGATCACGTATCCACCAGAATACCGTGTAGGGCAGAAAGATAACGAAAACACCGCCGGCCAGAATCAGCATGAATCACACGGCGTAATAGAGCAGCGGGAACCTGCCCTGGGCCTCGGGTGCGATAGGGTTGGGTTCGTGCACCATGTAAGATGCGAATGAGGGCGTCGCCCCCTCATGGCACTTGGCGCAAGTGCATAGGCATGACGCCGGATCGGGTTCAGCGGGGAATAGTACTCGTAGACCCCGGCCACCGGGCTGCTGCGGTGACACTGCACACAGGTGATACCCATCCTCAGGTAATGCAGATCCTTTGTCTGGGGTTCGTGGCATTTCTGGCAGCGCACTTCCGGACTGTAATTGGCTACATCGTCATGGGCATCGATCTTGAAGCTGGAACGCAGCAGGTTCGGGCGGCTGGCCAACCTGCCCCCTTGGCCTTGGTCGCTTTTCCGCGATTGTGACAGGAACCGCAGATATGGGTGGCAACACCGGTCGCGTGGCAGCCGCCGCATTTCTTCAGCCAGGGACACTTGTCCCAGTCGTGGTCATGGTAGTTGACGCATCGGCCC
>JAHEHQ010000184.1 GCA_024644505.1 Gammaproteobacteria bacterium | reverse complement strand
CTGGCCGCCGGGCCTGACACCCTGATGATGCCAACTCCACCCATACCAGGTGGTGTGGCGATTGCGGCGATAGTGTCTTGGGTATTCACATTCAAGACGACGCACAGAAGCTAACGTGGGGCCAGGCTGCCTTCCCAAGTGAGGGACGCCGTGAATAGGTCCATGTAGGCTTGACGGCGGCATCCCTGCCGCCAACACCCTCTCTTGGGCAGACAGCCTGGCCCGCCTGCTGCCCTCTCGAAGAATCCCGATTAATCTTAATCAGGACAATCAGGCCGCCTTCTCGATCTGGCGCGTGATATACCACTGCTGGGCGATGGACAGGATGTTGTTGGTCACCCAGTAGAGCACCAGCCCGGACGGGAAAAAGGCAAAGAATATGGTGAACACGAAGGGAAGGCTCATCATGATCTTGGCCTGGACGGGATCCGGCGGAGCCGGGTTCAACTTCTGCTGAATGAACATGGAGATGCCCATGATCAACGGCAGCACGTAGAAAGGATCCTTGATCGACAGATCCTGCAGCCAGAAGATGAAGGGGGCCTGGCGCAGCTCGACGCTCTCCAGCAGCACCCAGTAGAGGGCGATGAAGACCGGGATCTGAACCAGAATCGGAAGACAACCCCCCAGGGGGTTGATCTTCTCTTTCTTGTAGAGCTCCATCATCGCCTGATTCATGCGCTGCTTGTCGCCGCCGTAGCGGTCCTTCAGGGCCTGGATGCGCGGCGTCATCTTGCGCATGTTCGCCATGGACTTGTAGCTGGTCTCAGACAGCTTGAAAAAGGCCAGTTTGATCAGCACGGTGAGCAGGATGATTGACCAGCCCCAGTTTATGACAACCGACTGGATCTGCTTCAACAGCCAGAAGATGGGTTTTGCCAGGACGGTGAGCCACCCATAGTCCACACTCAACTCAAGTCCGGGCGCGATGGCTTCCAGTTCGTCCTGCAGTTTGGGGCCGGCCACAAAACCGGTGGAAAAGGTATGGCTCTGCTCGTCCGACAGGGTGACGGGTGGTGTATAGGCGCCAAGCACATAGCGCCCGCCGGGAAGAACGTTGGTGTAGAAGTGCTCCACTTGGTCGGGCGGGGGAACCCAGGCACCCAGGAAATAGTGCTGCAGCATCGCAATCCAGCCGCCCTTCACATCCTTGTTCAGCCTGGATTCCTTCATATCATCGAAGGATATCTTGTCGTATTTCTCCTCGGGGCTGTAGATCGCGCCGCCGGTATAGGTGTAGAGAAACTGGGAATCCGCGCTCTGCTCACCGGGCTCGCCGCGCATCAACTGGCGATATTCCCGGGCTGTCCAGGAGCTGCCCGAATTGTTCTCCACCAGATGCTGGACCGTGACCAGATAACTGCCACGGGTGAAGTTATGGCGTTTAACCACCCTCACGCCCTTGTCGTCGGTCCAGAACAGATCGACGTTCAGCGTATCTTTTCCATCCTCCAGTCTGAACTCCTGCTGCGTCGTCTGAAACAGGGTTTCATGGGTCGGTGCCGCGCTGCCCTCGCCGGCGATCAGTCCGGATTGGGCCACGAACAGATTGGGTGGGGTGGGACGCATCAACTCAAACTTGTAATCCGGCTGTTCCAGGGACACCGGATAGTCGTTGAGGAAGAGATTCAGAATACTCCCACCCCGCATATCCAGCTCCAGCGTCATCAGATCGGTGACGACCTTGACGGTTCCGGATTCCAGATCGGTGACCTGGCCATCCGGCGTTGGAACGGCGGGGGTTTGGCCGGTGACACCAGTCTCGGGCTTGATGGGAGCAGAGGGCACTTCGGGAGTTGCGCCTACGGTCGGCTTTGCCGTAGAGGGGGCAGATTCACTTACGGCGGTGCGTGGCTGAGGTTTTGGCCCGAAGTCCTCGTTCCACGCCTGCCAGATAAGCATAACGATGAACGCCAGGGAAAAGAGCAGTATGATCCTAATGTTGTCCATGCACTGTCTCTGAGTAGAAAAGCAGAATTACTGTTGTCGGCGGTTTCGCAGGGACAATACCCGTTGCTTAACTGCTGCGCTCAATCAATCGTTTCCAGTGCCCCTCCAGGGAGTCCCTGAGAAGTCTTTTTTTATTAACTGGTACGCCCCGACGGCTCAATACCACGACATCAACGCCGGCCATGTCATCTTTTCGCATCCGGAAACTTTCCCTGATAATACGCTTCAACAGGTTCCGGTCCACTGCGCGCCTGACGTTTTTCTTCGACACGGCCAATCCGAGCCTGGCCTCTGACCTTCCGTTCGGCCGCCACAACACCGTAAAGCAGCGATCGTTGGACTTTTCCGCCTTGCGGAATACCCTCGAGTAAGATTCTGACGTCAGCAGACGCGCCGACTTTGGGAAACACTCCCTGAATTTACACAAAAGGGAGTGTTCTAGGGAGTCAGACGGGCACGACCCTTCGCACGACGGGCGTTGATCACCTTCCGGCCGTTTTTTGTAGCCATCCGTGCACGAAAACCGTGGGTGCGGGCACGCTTTAGGTTACTGGGCTGAAAAGTTCTCTTCATGAGTTTCTACTCGAATCAAATCGCCGCCTGATCGGCCCTGGCAGGCGAAAAGGCCACTGGAAAAAAGGGCGCATAGGATACTTTGCGCGGTCTGCCGGTGTCAAGGGACACAAAACCGGGACCTGCCGTATGAATGCGGCCAAGAATGCCTGTGGATAACTCCCCCGAACCGGGGTAGACTCTGGTTAAAATAGAGGTCGATGCCCGTCGCTGATAAAGCCCGATATACCGGCCTTTCCAACTGAATCGAAAACCAACCCGTTTAAGAACGAATACAGATTAAGTGAATCTCTGGACCAAGTGCGTCAATCGCCTGGAGGGAGAGCTGTCTTCCCAACAGTTCAACACCTGGATAAGGCCGCTTCAACCTTTGGAACAGAAGGATTGTTTGCGTCTGCTTGCACCGAACCAGTTCGTTCTCAACTGGGTCAGGAATAATCATTTGAACCAGATAACCCGACTCGTAACGGAACTGTCTGGCAACGACAAACCCAGGATCATTCTGGAAATAGGAAGCAGACCTGCAGAATCCGAAACCGCTAAATCCCAGCTGCTCAGTATGCGGCCGGTCCAATCCCAAAGGCGTACCGTCCAGGTTGAGAACAGCGAGCAACTGCCAAGCAACCTCAATCCAAACTTCACATTCGATAAGTTCGTGGAGGGTAAATCCAATCAGCTCGCCCGGGCAGCGTCTTACCAGATAGGGGAGAATCCGGGAGTTGCCTACAACCCGCTTTTCATCTACGGCGGCGTCGGATTGGGCAAAACACACCTGATGCATGCTTTGGGAAACATGGTCCTGGACCACAATCCTCAGGCAAGGGTCGTCTATCTGCATTCCGAAGGTTTTGTCGCGGAAATGGTAAAGGCGCTGCAACACAACACCATTGACGACTTCAAACGTCGGTACCGATCAGTCAATGCGCTGCTTATCGACGATGTGCAGTTCTTTGCAGGCAAGGAGCGCTCTCAGGAGGAGTTCTTTCACACCTTCAACGCGCTGTTTGAGTCACAGCAGCAAATAGTGCTGACCAGCGATCGTTTTCCGAAGGAAGTGGCCGGATTGGAAGAGAGACTGAAATCCCGGTTTGGATGGGGCCTCACAGTTGCCATAGAGCCGCCCGATCTGGAAACCCGGGTTGCCATCCTCAAGAGCAAGGCGAGCCAGCTTTTCGGCATAGAGTTACCCAACGAGGTTGCTTTCTTCATCGGCAAGCGGGTGCGGTCCAACATCCGGGAACTGGAAGGGGCCTTGCGCAGGATCGTTGCCAATGCGCAGTTTACAGGGAGACCCATCACGCTGGACTTCGCGAAGGACTCTCTCAGGGACATGCTCGCAGCCCAGGACAAGCAGATAACGCTGGACAATATTCAGAAAACCGTGGCGGAGTATTTCAAGATCCGAACCTCGGATCTGCTGTCTGCGAAACGCAGTCGCATGATTGCCAGACCGCGGCAGATAGCCATGGCCCTGGCCAAGGAACTCACCAATCACAGTCTTCCCGAAATTGGCGAGGCCTTTGGCGGCAGGGATCATACAACGGTATTGTATGCGGCACGCAAGATCATCGAATTACGTGAGGCGGATGTTCGCGTGGAAGAAGACTATGGAAACCTGTTAAGAACCCTGACCAGTTGATGTGAGTAACCTGTAGATGATTATCCAAGGTTTTTTCGCCATTACTTATCCACAGACCACTGACAGGGTATACATGCTTTCCCGGGGTGATATAAACTGGTTAAAAGTTATATAACTCATTGATTAATATATAAAATAACAGAACTATCAACAGTTATGTGCGCCCTTAATAACAACAGTTAAAGTTTAAGTATCTTTAAAGATTATTTTTAAGAGAACTTCAGCATGAAGATCGTTACAGACAGAGACAGTCTCCTGAAGCCCTTGACCCACATTGGTGGAGTTATCGAGAGAAGACAAACACTCCCGATACTTGCCAATGCCCTGATCAATGCGAGATCAGATCAGCTGACCATTACTGCCACCGATCTGGAAGTCGAGATGAAAACCGGGGCAACGGCAAAATGTGATGCTGACATCGATTTCACCTTGCCTGCCCGGAAACTGATCGATATCTGCAGGGCACTGCCGGAAGGCGCGGAGATGAGCATCACCGTGGAAGGGGAAAGGGCAACCATAAGGTCCGGAAAGAGTCGGTTCGCATTGGGCACCCTGCCTGCACAGGATTATCCGCTCATCGATCCTACGGCCAGTACGCTGAGGTTTTCCGTTTCGGAAAGACTGTTGAAACGTCTGATCGACAAGACCCAGTTTGCCATGGCGCAACAGGATGTTCGCTATTACCTCAACGGTCTACTGTTGGAAGTAGCGGGAGGAAAAATAAGGTCGGTAGCTACCGATGGGCATCGGCTTGCAACCTATGAAGCGGATTGCCAGGTGGATGATCAGGTGGATGTACAGGTAATCATTCCCAGAAAAGCCGTGTTGGAATTGGGTAGATTGTTATCCGAAAACGAAGAGGGCGTGGAGGTCGATATCAGCAGCAATCACATAAGAATCAACATGACTGACGCTATTTTCACTTCCAAACTCATAGACGGAAAATTCCCCGATTACAATCGGGTCATCCCGGCGGATTCGGATAAGGTTATTCTGGCCGATAAGGAGGAGCTGAGAAGTGCGTTGCAGAGAACCTCGATTCTTTCGAACGAGAAATACCGGGGTATAAGGTTCCAGTTCATGCCCGGGATCCTTGGTTTGCTTGCCCACAACCCGGAACAGGAAGAGGCCCAGGATGAGATGCCCATAGATTACGACGGTGAGGAACTGGTGATCGGTTTTAATGTGGGCTATCTCCTCGAGGTGCTTAACGTTATTGAATCTGAAAACGTCAAGATGCACCTGAGCGATTCCAACAGCAGTTGCCTGATAAAGGACGATCTTTCCTCCAATAGCAGATACGTTATTATGCCGATGCGGCTTTGATCCCCGATTATCCTATCGGTACAACACATAACCGACTTGGTATCCCAAGGCGGCTCAAATCATGTCCCTCGATCTCATCAGGATTTGTCGCCTGAGAAACATAACCGAGGCCGAGATATTACCCCATCCCGGTATCAACCTGATCATCGGTAGGAACGGTTCCGGCAAAACGTCTCTTCTTGAAGGCATTTACCTCATAGGCAGGGGGCGATCCTTCAGGAGCAGACGGGTCGAAACCCTGATACAAAGAGGCACAGATTCGTTGGAGGTTTTCGGAATTACATCGAATCG
>JAHEHQ010000183.1 GCA_024644505.1 Gammaproteobacteria bacterium | reverse complement strand
AATGAGGCCATCCGGCGTTGCGCATCGCTCATTTGGAGCGGCCAAACTTCGCTCTGCGCGCCTTGACTGGCCTCATTGGAGAGCCAACGCTGGGTATCCGCATAGTGTTAACAGGCCCTAGTACAGTGTTTCGCATATTTGAAGCGAGGCGTCTTTGAGCGGCGCAGTGCCATGGGATCGGCTACTCCCGGTCCTCCTGTGGAAACTGTTGGTAGCGACAAGCCGGGACCCGCCCGGCTAAAATGTCGCCCATGTTTCACAATGACACCTATGATGTGATCGTGGTGGGGGGCGGCCATGCCGGGACCGAGGCGGCGCTGGCCGCCGCGCGCATGGGTGTCCGGACACTGCTGTTGACCCACAACATAGAGACCCTGGGCCAGATGAGCTGCAACCCTGCAATCGGCGGTATCGGCAAGGGACACCTGGTCAGGGAGGTGGATGCCCTGGGCGGGTTGATGGCCCATGCCACGGACCGGGCCGGGATCCAGTTCCGGACCCTCAATGCCCGCAAAGGTCCTGCGGTGCGGGCCACCCGGGCCCAGGCCGACCGTCAGCTCTACAAGGCGGCAATACGCCATGGGCTGGAGAACCAGCCGAACCTGGAACTGTTTCAGCAGGCGGTGGACGATCTGCTGGTCGAGGGCGAAAGGGTCTGCGGCGTGGTCACCCGGATGGGCCTGGAGTTCCGGGCACGCACGGTTGTTCTGACCACCGGCACCTTTCTGGGCGGGCGCATCCACATCGGCTTGAGCAATTACGAGGGCGGGCGCGCAGGCGACCCGCCGGCCAATGCCCTGGCGCGGCGGTTGAGGGAACTGCCGTTTCGCGTCGAGCGCCTCAAGACCGGCACGCCGCCCCGCATAGACCGCCGCAGCATCGACTACTCAGACCTCCAGGAGCAACCCGGCGACACCCCTGTCCCGGTGTTCTCTTTTTTGGGGTCTGCAGGAGAGCATCCCGCCCAGGTAAGCTGCCACATCACGCACACCAACGGACACACCCACGAGATCATCCGCGCCGGACTTTCCCGTTCGCCCATGTTTACCGGCGTCATCGAGGGGGTCGGGCCCCGATACTGTCCCTCCATCGAAGACAAGGTGGTGCGTTTTTCCGACAAGGATTCGCACCAGATTTTCATAGAGCCGGAAGGGCTCGACAGCAACGAGGTCTATCCCAACGGTATCTCCACCTCCCTGCCCTTTGACATCCAGTACGAGCTGGTGAGATCCATGCGGGGCTTTGAGGCAGCGCGCATCACGCGCCCCGGTTATGCCATCGAGTACGATTTCTTCGATCCGCGGGATCTTCGCCCGAGCCTGGAAACGACCTGCATTCAGGGCCTGTACTTCGCCGGGCAGATCAACGGCACCACCGGCTATGAGGAGGCGGCAGCCCAGGGCCTGCTGGCCGGACTGAACGCCGCGCTCCGGGTACAGGACCGCAAAGCCTGGTACCCCCGGCGCGACGAGGCCTACTTGGGCGTGCTCGTGGACGATCTCATCACCAAGGGCACCGGCGAGCCCTACCGGATGTTCACAAGCCGGGCGGAGTTCCGTCTGCTGCTTCGCGAGGACAATGCGGATCTGCGTCTGACCGAACATGGGCGAAAACTGGGTCTGGTACCGGATGATCGATGGCGGGCCTTCGAGACCAAGCGGGAGGCCATCGAGCAGGAGCGCCAGCGGCTTAAGGACATCTGGATCCATCCCGGCACGCCGGCCGCGGAGCAGGCACAGCTTGAGCTTGGGACCTCCATTTCCCGGGAGACCCGTGCCCTGGATCTCCTGGCAAGGCCGGAGATCAGCTATCAGGGTCTGGCCGCCCTGCCGGGCCTGGGTCCCGGGGTACGTGAGCCGAAGGTGGCGGAACAGCTGGAGATTCAGGCCAGGTATGCCGGTTACATTCAACGTCAGCAGATCGAGATCGACCGCCAACGGGCCAGCGAGTCCGTAACGCTTCCGGAGTATTTCGATTACGAAAAAGTTCGCGGGCTCTCGGCGGAAGTGCAGGAAAAACTTGCCAGGAGACGGCCGGCCACTCTCGGTCAGGCCGGCCGGATACCCGGTGTAACCCCGGCGGCCATCTCCCTGCTGCTGATCCATCTGAAGCGAAGATCGGCCTGATGGTCGAGCGGGAACATTGGGCCGAGCAACTGGCGGATGGCCTGTCACGGATGCAGGTTGTGCTGGATGAAACCCGTCAGGCACTGCTGCTGGATTATCTGGCGCTGATGATGAAGTGGAACCGGGCGTTCAATCTCACGGCAATCAAAGATCCGGACCAGATGGTGTCCAGACAGATCCTGGACTCTCTTTCCATACTCCATCTGTTGCAGGGGCAGTGCATACTCGATGTGGGGTCCGGTGCCGGCCTGCCGGGCATTCCGCTGGCCATCGCCAGTCCCGAACGCCGCTTTACCCTGCTGGATTCCAACGGCAAGAAGACCCGTTTTCTGTACCAGGTCAAGACAGAGTTGAACCTGGACAATGTGGAAGTGGTTCGCGTCCGCGCGGAGCTGTATCACCCAGACCCCCGGTTCGACACGGTTGTGTCGCGCGCCTTCGCCGGCATGGATAAGATGATGAAGCTGACCTCCCACCTCATGGCACCCGGCGGTTGTCTGCTGGCCATGAAGGGCAGGGTTCCCGGAAAAGAGATCGAGGCATTGAAAAGCGAGGGCGCCGGCATTGATGTCTTTACGCTTGAAGTCCCCTGGGCGGAGGGGTCACGTCATGCAATCGTTCATCGCCCGGGACGCAATGAATGAACAGTTGCCCATCAATGTCGTGAGTCATTGGCTATGAAAATCCTGGTGGACGCGGATGCCTGTCCCAACGTGATCAAGGAGATCCTCTACCGAGCCGCGCTGCGACTGAAACTGCCCCTGATTCTGGTGGCCAATCAGCCCCTGCGCCCTCCCCCCTCCCCCTTCATAAAATCCATTCAGGTATCTGCCGGATTCGATGTCGCGGACAGCCGGATCGTTCAGGAGGTACAATCCGGGGACCTGGTAATCACTGCGGACATACCCCTGGCTGCAGAGGTGGTGGAAAAGGGCGGATTCGCGCTGAACCCACGGGGTGAACTCTACACCCGGGAAAACGTGCGGGAGCGTCTTGCGATGCGTGATCTGATGACAGAACTTCGGGACACCGGTATCGAAACCGGCGGCCCATCAGCCCTGGGCAAGAGCGAGCGGCAGGCCTTTGCCAATCAGCTCGACCGGTTCCTGGCCAGGGCCGTGTAAACAGGCCGCGACGGGTCGCCGACGGAGGTGATGATGGAAACCGATATTCAGGGCAAGTGCTGGAACTGTGGTCGAGAGCTTTTGAAGCTCGATTACGGACGGGAGGACAACTGCATCGGCTGCGGAAAACCCACGCGGGTGTGCAGAAACTGCCGCTGGTATTCACCGGGGCGGCCCAATGACTGCGAGGAGCCTGTCGCGGAGCCGGTAATGGACAAGCAGCGGGCCAACTATTGCGACTTTTTCGAACCCACCCTGGACGTGGGCGGTGCAGGCAGTGCTGATTCCGCGGAAGCGCTGAAAAACGCCGCCGAAGATCTGTTCAAGTTTTAGAGACGGATACCCTTCGACGTCCCGGCGGCATTGCGCAGCTTATGCGAATCAGACTCCAGCATGGGAACCGGCTTTCTGCTATTCTGGCCCGCCTGCCCCGGCATATCAGCGGGGCGCTGATAATAAGTAGTCATTAGCGGGATCTCATTTCATGGGCCGAATCGTCTGTGTAGCCAATCAGAAAGGGGGGGTGGGCAAGACCACCACCGCCGTCAATCTCGCGGCCTCGCTGGCCGCCATGAAAAAAAAGGTGCTCATGGTGGACGTGGATCCCCAGGGCAATGCCACCATGGGCTGCGGGGTCAACAAACACGAACTGGACAGATCCAGCTGCGACGTGCTGCTTGGAGAAGTCGGGTTGAGGGAGGCGCTGGTGCGCTCCCCCCATGCAGAATTCGATGTGATCCCGGCCAATGCCGACCTGACGGCGGCGGAAGTCGGCCTGATGAACCTATCGTCCAGGGAGAAGCGCCTGGCCGGAGCGCTGGCCGAAGTCAGGGACGATTACGATTTCATCGTGATCGACTGCCCCCCTTCCCTGAACATGCTCACGGTCAACGCCCTGGTGGCCGCCGACGGGGTCCTGATACCGATTCAGTGCGAGTATTACGCCCTGGAAGGGCTGTCGGCCCTGATAAGCACCATTCGCCAGATTCAGGGCAGCCGCAACAGGCGCCTGATCGTGGAAGGGATACTGCGAACCATGCACGATCCCCGCAACCGGCTTACCAATGAAGTTTCGGCCCAGTTGATTCACCACTTCAACGACAAGGTGTTCCGAACCATCATCCCGCGCAACGTCAGGCTGGCCGAGGCGCCCAGCCACGGTCTGCCGGTTTTACTGTATGATAAATACTCGCGCGGTGCGGTCTGCTATCTGGCCCTGGCGGGCGAATTTATGCGGCGGCACGAAGCGCGCGTCGGTTCCAATTGAGTACGCGAAACAAGTGATGGCAGCAAAGAAACGAGGCCTCGGCCGGGGATTGGACGCACTGCTGGGAGGGGACACCGGCAGGGAACTCGAGACGGCGGAGTCCGGTTCCAAAGGCGCCGGCCCCAATGTATTGCCTGTGGATCTTATCGAGCGGGGTCGTTTTCAGCCGAGGCGGGATTTCAACCCCGAGAGTCTCCAGGAGCTGGCCGATTCCATTGCCGCCCAGGGGGTGGTTCAGCCTATCGTGGTGCGTCCGCTGGCGGAAGGCCGCTATGAGATCATCGCGGGCGAGCGTCGCTGGCGGGCCGCCCAGCAGGCGGGGCTGAGCGATATCCCGGTTGTCGTCCGGGACGTGCCGGACAAGACGGCCATGGCCATGGGGCTTATTGAAAACATTCAGCGGGACGATCTCAATCCCCTGGAAGAGTCCACCGCGCTGCAACGCCTTCTCAGCGAATTCGAACTCACCCATCAGCAGATCGCCCAGGCGGTGGGCAAATCCAGAACCACGGTGACCAACCTGCTCAGACTTCTGGATCTCAACGAAGACGTCAAATCCCATATAGAAGCGGGCAGCCTGGAAATGGGACATGCCCGCGCCCTGCTCGGCCTCAAGGGGCAGGTCCAGAGCGAGACGGCTAAGAAGGTTGCCGCCCAGGGGTTGTCGGTTCGGGAAACCGAGAAACTGGTGCGCCGCCTGCAGTCGGGAGAGTCTGTTGGCGGGGCTTCCAGGCCGGCGCCACCGGAGGACCCCAACATACGCAGCCTGGAAGGCAGCCTGACCGACAAGCTGGGTGCCGTGGTCCGAATTCAGCAGGGCGGCGGCGGCAAGGGAAAACTGGTCATCAGCTACAACACGTTGGATGAACTCGAAGGCATTCTGGACCACATTCAGTAGCCGACCGGCACCGGTCAAAAATCCTGTCGGCCACACAGGATATTTCCACGGAAAAGCCCCGGAAAATCCCCATGAACCAGCCCATTTTCAGGGGAAAACGGCCGGCTTGCGCAGTTGCTTCTCAAGCCTGTGTAACAATTCCTTCACATAGCAATTTTTATGCGCCTATCTTTTGACCTGATAACCCGGGGAGACTATACTACGGCCTCTTTGGTGAGCCTGGCTTGGTATCGGGGAACAGAGGCTGGTATGGATCTGGCCAATTCGAGTCAGGCCTATCGATTGATTTCGGCGCAGCTGGTAACGACACTGATTGCGGCCCTGCTCCTGATCTTTCTCGGTTGGGTGCATGTCTGGTCGGGTATGGTCGGCGGTATGATC
>JAHEHQ010000182.1 GCA_024644505.1 Gammaproteobacteria bacterium | reverse complement strand
AATCGGAAGACTGGCGAGGCGGCATTGAACACCTGCGCCAGTTTCAGTCTGGCCCTGCGGCCGGCGCCGCGAAAAGGCCTGAAACAGGAGCTGATCGACTACAGCACCGTACCCCTGTCCGCCGACCCATCCGCGGCCGCCAGGCTGGGCAAACACCTGGCGGAGATCGCTGAATTTCTGGAGATGCAGCTGGGCGCTCCCCAGGACGTGGAAGGGGTTATCAGCGCAGAGGAGATCCATATCGTCCAGACACGTCCTCAGCAGGGTGTCCAATCCTGGACGGCCTAGCCATGTCCTCACCCAAACTGCTCGCCATGCTCAGTGCCCAACCGCCTATCGAGGGCGATGACGCGCTGCTGCGCCTGGCGCAGGCACGTTTAGGGGCGGCCGGGCTCGGGGGGGAGTTCTATCCGGGCAGCCCGGAACATCTGCAACGGCTGCTCGCATACCGTCCTCATACCCTTCCCTGCACGGCCCATCTGCCCCGGGATATCAATCTACTCCAGGGGGCGGGTCGTGCGGCCCTGACGGAATTCGTGCGTGTCGCCGCGGGAAAGCTATACGGCCTGGTGCTCCATGACCAGCGGGCGTTTGCCGAGAATCCCGAGGAGACCCTCAACGCCTTTCGGGAGACGGATCGGTTGCTGTCCCGGATCACCGACGCACCCCTGGTCTTTGTAGAATATGCGGCCGGCCTGGAACCCGATTTCTACGCTAGCCTGTTTGAACGCTGCACCGATGTGCGGCGCCTGAGTGCCGCCATCGATGTGGGTCATGTGGGTATCCATGTGTGCCGCTCGGCCTATCGGGCCCGAAACCCCCATGAGGACGTCTGCGCACTGCATCCTGACAGCCCTGAACTTCCGGTAAAGATCGACACTGTCCAACAGGCGACAAGCAGGGCCCTGCCCACCGTTCTTGGTCTCATTGATCGTTTGGCGCGGCTGGGCAAACCCTTGCATTTTCACCTTCACGACGGACATCCACTCTCGCCCCTGAGTCATTTCGGCGTCTCGGACCACTTGAGTTTCCTGCAGCAGATCTACCTGCCTTTTGCCTACCATGGCCGCAACCAGGTGAAAGGGATGTTCGGGGTCTCAGGACTGCGCGACATCATCCATACGGCGATGAGGGGAGACGCTTCCGATGGGCTCTCATTCATGCTAGAAATGCATCCCATGGAAGGCCGAACGCCCCTGGGGGAACACACGCCGTTTTTCTCTCACTGGCGGGATAATTCCAATGCGGAAAGGATGAATTACTGGTTGGACATGCTTCTGGAAAACGCCACTCTGGTTCGGGAAGCCTGGGAGGTATAAAGGGCAGTTGCCGGCGTCGCTTGCCTTTCTTGTGCTGCGATGCCCGTCGGGTGGGCATCTTGAAACATCTGCGCCGTGAAGATGCCGACTGACACACGCATCGCCCAGTCAATTGCCGCGCAGTTAAGGGAAAAAACTTTCGCTGGACTGTCACATACGGGATGAAACCAGTTTTCAACACTCAACCGGGATCAAGACGCCCGCTCGGAGCCACTGTATACCGAGAGGGCGTCAATTTTTCTCTGGCCAGCAAAGATGCCACCGGCGTGGAGCTGCTGCTCTACGAGTCTTTTGACAGCCTTGAACCCTTCCAAGTCATCGAGCTCGATCCGGACATTCACAGGACTTTCATTTTCTGGCATGTTTTCATTGATCAGCTGGGGCCCGGTGTCCTTTATACCTGGCGTGTGCAGGGCCCATCAGACACCCAGGCCAGTGGCCGACGCTACGACGGCTCCATAGAACTACTCGACCCCTGGGCTCGCGGGGTAAATGACAATTTATGGAACCGTTCTTCCGACGACCGTACCCTCGGTAACAGCATGCGGGCCATGGTGGTCAATCCGCCTGATACGCCACTTGTGAAGGATGACCGGGAGAGGACCACATCCTATCGATCTCAGGATGCCGTCATTTACGAGATGCATGTCGGGGGCTTCACACTGCACCCGTCCTCCGGTGTGGACAAGCGCAAACGGGGAACTTTTGCCGGTGTGATCGAAAAGATCCCCTACCTCAAAGAACTGGGCATCACCCATGTCGAACTGCTTCCAGTGATGGCATTCGATCGGCAGGATGTCCCCCCCTCAGTGGCTGATCGGGGGCTATACAATTACTGGGGATACAGCACCCACAGCTTTTTCAGTCCTCACCCACACTATTGCCAAACCCCCGAACAGGGAACCCACCTGGAGGAATTCCGGGAGATGGTCGATGCACTGCATGATGCTGGTATCGAGATTATCCTCGATGTGGTCTTCAATCATACTGCGGAAGGTGGAGAGGCCGGCCCCACCATCAATTTCAAAGGCCTGGGTAACGATATCTTCTACCATCTGGACCCCGATGACCGTCGGCTTTACCGAGACTACACCGGCTGCGGAAACACCTTGAACTGCAACCATCCGTTCGTCTCCCATTTCCTGGTAAGCTGCCTGGAATTCTGGGTCGTGGAGATGGGGGTGGATGGCTTCAGATTCGATCTTGCCAGTGTGCTGGCAAGGGATATCAATGGTGAACCCGTGTCCACCCCGCCGGTGATCTGGGCCATCGAATTATCTCAGGCGCTGTCTGCCAGTCGCCTGATTGCGGAGGCCTGGGACGCAGTGGGACTCTATCTGGTGGGCCGCTTTCCGGGTTATCGTTGGAGTGAATGGAACGGCCGCTATCGGGATGTGATCCGGCGCTTCGTGCGAGGCGACCCCGGTATTCTCAGGGAGGTGGCCACCCGCATCGCCGGAAGCAGCGACTACTACCAGGATCAGGATCGTCACCCGTTCAACAGTATAAACTTCATTACCTGCCATGACGGTTTCACCCTGATGGATCTGGTGAGCTACAACCATAAGTGCAACCTGTCCAATGGCGAAAACAATCTGGACGGGCACAATGACAACCTCAGCTGGAATTGCGGGATCGAAGGGGATACCGACGATCCCTTGGTGCTGAAGCTGCGTGCCCAGCAGGCACGCAATTTCATGGCTGTTCTCCTTCTTAGTCAGGGGCTTCCAATGGTGCTGTCCGGTGATGAGGTGCTGCGCAGCCAGCAGGGAAACAACAATGCCTGGTGTCAGGACAATGAGACAGGATGGTTCGACTGGAGCCTGGTGGAAAAGAACCGGGACATGCTCGAATTCACCAAGGCGATGATCGCGCTCCGGAAAAGACACTCCAGCCTGCGCAGAAGGCTGTTTTTGAAGGGTGACGAAAACATACCGGGTGATAAATTGCCGGACATCCGTTGGGCCGGTGAATCACAGGACGAGTCTCCGTGGGATTCTCCCTTGTCCCGTTTACTCTGTTTCACACTGGCATCTCAGCATCCGGACGAATACCATCTGCATGTGGTAATGAACATGTCGGAGGCATCCAAGCAGCTCGATTTACCACAGATTGCAAACCACCGTTGGTATCTCGCAGTCGATACCGCGGCCCCGGATGGGCGCTACCATCACCCGCCCGAACAGCAGAAAGCGGTGGATGGTTCTGATTGGTTGGTGCGCCCGCGTAGCGTACTGGTATTTGAAGGGAAACCGGCTTAGATTCAAAGCATATCGGACTACTCTGAAATGGTGGATTCCTATCTAGAAACTCCGAGCTGCCTGGAGTACCAGGGACAGGTCATGACCAGATATGAGGGCAATCAGCCATGATCCACCATGCTGTGATGCTCAACCTGCATCAGCCGGCAGGCAATCTGGAGCATCTGCTCGAGCAGCAGCCCTGGGAAGCAAAAGAGATACTCTTTGCGATGGACCGCATCGCCCGCACGCTCTGGCTTTACGAAGGCCTGGGGAAGGTACATCTCTCTCTTTCCGGTACTCTTTTGGAAACCCTGTCGAGTCCTGATTTCCAGGCACGCGTTTACGGCATCGTTGATACGGGTGCCTTGTTGTGGCACCTGCAAAACAAGAAGATCGTCAGTATCCTGGGAACCGGCTACTATCACCCGGTGTTGGCCCTGATTCCTCCGGCGGACCGCGAAGAACATTTGAAGCGCTGGCTCGGCATAGCCCGCCATCTCTTCTGGCGGCGCCATTTCGACGGATTCTGGCCACCCGAGATGGGTTTCACCATGGAACTGATTCCACTGCTGAAAGCTCTCGGGTACCGCTATGTGATGGTGGACAGCGAACACGTGGAACCGGTCACTGCCATGGATTGGCATGAGCTTCGCTATCGCCCGCATGTAGCCAGGCATCAGGGGGAAGAGATTATTGTGGTGGTCCGCGACCGGTCACTCTCCGATGCCCAGGAATCCGGCATGGAGTTTTCCTGGTTCCTGCAAGAGATCGAGGAACGCACACGACATTGCGATTTCGAGCCGCTGGTTTTGACGGCGACGGACGGTGACAATGGGGGTTGGTTTCGAAATACTGACCAGGGAGGCGGTTTCTGGGGAGAGTTCTGGCCTGAATATATGAGCCATTCAGCCCAGGAACATGCCCATGTTCGACCCTGCTTCATCAGCGATTACCTCGATCGACATGGAGCCCGGGGGGAAGTGAAAGTTGGCGATGGTGCGTGGAATACAGGTAGGCATGACGGCCATGGATTCACGCAGTGGACCGGCTCAACCAGTCAGCGGCTGGCGCTGGAACGCATCCGGGAAACAAGTGAAGCGATTCACAATGCCCGCTGGGCGGCAGGTGAGTCTCATTGCAGTGACGCCGGGGAATGGGCGTTGCTCGAGGACGCAATGTGGCACCTGCTGAGGGCAGAGACCAGTTGTAACCTCTACTGGGGTGATGCATGGGTGCCCCGTTGTCACGCCGATATCGATCTGGCATGGGGAGCACTGAATCGATTGCCCCCAAGTAACAGAAATTGACGAGTGCCCCAGGAAAAGGGTTGTCATTGCTCGATATAGATCTGCATGAAAGCGCATGAGCACGAAGCGCGAAACGGGGAAAGAAAACTTGTTTACGCGGTATTCCGCCAAGCGTAACGATGATGTAGACCACCGGCGCGTGGCAACGTCACGATCTTTGCCTCGCTTGAAGATCGCGAAGTGACAACTCTTCCACTTGGCGCGTCATTCAGCTACTACTCATGAATCAGCCCTACTCCCACTCGATTGTAAATGAGCCATTTTGACGATTTGATATCAATGGCTTACTAGCTGGTGTAGGTGACAATACCATGCAAAATACCATGTTCAAAAAATCCTGCCAATTGCTCGGAAAAAATGCTGATTGAACGCTGCCACACAGCACCCCAGCAACCTTCCGGGCTTTGAATTTCAGGAGTATGCCTTCTTTCCCGTCAGTGATCGATCACCGCAAACAGACTGTGCTCTCGTGTGCCCCCATTTGGACCGACCGTGCGGGCTAACCGGTCACGCTCAAGCATTGACCCAGACCGGCGCGTTACCGATCCTTTCTATTAAAAAGTCGATGAAGATCCTGACTTTTGCCGCCAGAGCATTCGATTTCGGATAGACGAGCCACAGGGCCGCCTGGTCATCGACCGTGTAGTCGGGCAGGACACGGACCAGCGAGCCGTCGGCAAGTTCGCAGTGAACGCTCCACAGCGCGTTCATCGAAATGCCCGCCCCTGCTATGGTTGCGATCTTCTGGCTCAAGCCGTCGTCGACAATGAGCCGGCACCCCGCCAGGCGCGGATTGACCTGCCCTGCGTTGCCATCACGCCTAACCAGCTGGATCGGTGACTGTTCCTTGAATGCGATCAATTGGTGCGTCGCGAGTTCATCCGGATGCGTGGGCGTGCCATGCTGATTCAGATAGTCAGGTGAAGCACAAAG
>JAHEHQ010000181.1 GCA_024644505.1 Gammaproteobacteria bacterium | reverse complement strand
GGGTAGTCGGTCTTTTGTGGATGTTCGCCTCGATCATCATCATCTCCGGTTTCACCGGGGCCATTGCCTCCTCGCTCACCGTCGGACAGCTGGAAGGTGCGGTACAAGGCCCGGCAGACCTGGCCAAAGTGAGCGTGGGTACCGTGGCCGGTTCGACCAGCGAGACCTACGTGCGGGAGAATCGACTGCGCTATCGCAGCTTTGAAAGCACTGGTGAAGCTGTGCAGGCAGTGGCGGCGGGTACGCTGGATGCCGTGGTGTACGATGCCCCCCTGCTGCGTTACCTGGTCAACATCGGATCGAACGACCGGGTCAGGGTGGTGCCCGGCACTTTTCAGCGCCAGGACTACGCTATTGCCCTGCCAGGCGGAAGTTCTGAACGCGAAGCGATCAATCGTGAACTGGTGGCGATGATCCAGACCGCCGCCTGGCAGGACATCCTGTACCGCTATCTCGGGGAGTGAGTCAGTTGCCCGGGGAGGGCAGAGCGGAACCCTCGGTATACAGGTAACGAATGTGCACGTCGCTCTGGGGGTACGGTATGGTGATTCCGTGCTCGCGAAACGCGCGCCATATTGACATCAGCACCTGCGAGCGCAAGTCGGCGCGGCCGACGGCGCCGCGAATGTGGGAGTGAAACTGGAGCCGGAGCATCACTGCGGAATCGCCGAAGTCCCAGAGAAGTACCTTCGGCCCGGGGGTGTCCAACACTTCGGGATGCTCGCGCAGAATAGCGAGAATGATGTCCATGGCCTGCTGCGGATCGTCATCGTAGCCTATACCCACCATGAGCACCGTTCGCATACGGTCCCCTCCGCGGGTCCAGTTGGTGAAGGGCTTCGAAATTACCGACGAGTTGGGGATAACCACCTGAAGGTCGTCCCAGGTTTTCACTGTCAGCGAACGTATCCCTATTTGGGTGACCTCTCCCTCGAAACTGTCGACGGTGACGATATCTCTGGCTTGCAGCGGCCGTTCCGCCAGGAGCAGTATCCCGCTGATGAAGTTGTTGGTGATGTTCTGCAAGCCGAAACCGATACCCACGCCCAGTGCGCCGGCGAACACCGTCAATGCCGTGAGGTCTAGGCCGATGGTCTTCAGCGCTATCATCAGGCCCAGAACCACCACCAGGTACTGTGTCACCGTGGACAGGCTCTGGCGGATACCATGGTCGCTGATCTTGACATAGGCAAGCCGGAAGCTGACCTGCTTGCTCCAGCTGCCCGCCCAGAAGACAACAAAAACGAGCACTGCGGCAAGTACGATATCCTGCACGTCCAGGCTGGCCTCGCCGACGCTGAACAAGGGTTTTTCCAGTATTGTGGGGATCCAGCCGATTATCGGCGTCTCCCGGTTCCAGTCGTAGATTCGGAAAAGTGCCACCCCTGCCAGTACCATTAATCCCAATGTGGACAGCCGGTACAAGGGAATGATGAAATTGCGACTCCAGAAATCCGCCCCCTCATAGCGTTGGGCGAGTTTCTCTTTGAGCGCACCCACCCCATCCCGCAGCACACCGAGCAACAGCAGCCAGGCTGAAACGACAACCGCTGCCCACCCAAGATGCGCGGCAATGCTCCACGCGAGATTCACATACCCGATGATCCCCAAAAAGGCGCAACCGATAATCACCAGGGGAACGACAAGACTCAGGCTCGCGAGCAGGCGGGTCCAGCCTCTGCCAGTCCGCCCGGAGCGGGCCAGTATGAGACCTCGAAGATGCAGGGCGGGAACCGCGATCAGGATTAGACAGAGCATGGAAAAACGGTCCAGCGCATCCTCCACAGAGGGAGACACGGCGACCGCGTGGGCGATGACACTGAGCGCCACCAGCACGCCCACGATCACCAGCACCCAGCGCAGCTCCCGATAAAAACGCATTCCCTCCGCCTGATCGATATCGGGGGCTCGTTCGAGCAACTGCCGGGCCATATTAAGCACAAGGCGCACACCGGGCCAGACCAGCAACAGTGCGAGCGGCAGCAGGATCTCGCCGGGTGTCAGCTCCAGCAGCCATCCTGTCAGCGACCAGGCAGCCGGCGGCAGCAGCCCAAGCAGATTGTCTCTGATAGCGCGAGCGGGTATGGCTAGCGAGCTGTCTGGACGGCGTTCTATCACGTTGCGGTACAGGAAACGGTTCAGCCAGACGAAGAACAGGACAAGCAGCAGCATCAAACCGAGCAGTTTTCCCCACTCAACGGCTGGCGCCCCGGCCAGTCTGTGGCCGGTGTTTATCAGGGTCTGAGCCAGGTTCTCCGCGACCCGGCCCGGCAGCGTGGCCAGTCCTTCCGCCAGCCGGCCCCAACCCTCAGCGTCCCGGGGGAGTTTGCGTCTCTCGATCAACTCCCTGCGAACCCCTTTGCTGATTGCCCGCTCAAGGTTCTGTTCCGCGGTTTCGGCACGCACCTTCAGTCCGGCAATGCGCTCGAGCGTCTGTGTGACGCCGCCAAGCAGTTCGTCCATGACCTGTAGTTGCTGTTCTAACGTTTTTCCATCCCCCTCGCCGATAACGCCTCGCTGCTCGACGACTGCACGCTGATTGGTCACCAGTTCCCTTTTAGCCTCTATCTGCTGGCCATCCACCGCGAGTGTCTCGATGACTTTTGCAAGCTCTTCTTCTGCAGCGCGCAATGCATCCACCGGCACGGACTCCGCGGCGAAAAGCTCTTCGAGAGCCGCGAGACTAAACTCCAGTTGCAGGAGCTTGAGTTCGAGCTGCATGAGTTCGGCACGCTCATCCGCATCCAATGCCTGCACCTCCAGCAGACGCTTGCGTGCGACTTCGTCGGGCGCATCTCCGGTAACCGCAGCTGCCTCGGTGCGCAGCCGGGCAGCACTTTCGAGCAGCCGGTCGAGCGCCCTTTGCACCTTCTGTCGGCGCGGGTCGTCCTTGGCCCCGGCAGAGTCGCGGGCGGGTATTCGGAACCGCCCCTGCATCAGGGCAAGCCGATCACTGACGATATTCAAGCGTAGTTCCGCCTGTTCCCGATACTGAGCCAGGCGTTCGATAAGAACTTGCAGGGTTGCGGCGGTCCCCTTCTTATCCCGGATTGCCGCTTCCTGCGCTGCCTGTTTTACAAGGTCCGGAGATTCGCCGCTCGTGGCGGCAGTGCGTAAATCAGCCTCGAGTTGCGCGATCTCTTTTTCCAGATCCGCGAGAGCCTCGCTGCGTGTCTCCTCGCGATTCTTGAGGTTATCCACCTGGGCGCTGACGGAAGCGATGTCGAG
Organism: Gammaproteobacteria bacterium; assembly: GCA_024644505.1. Classification (GTDB taxonomy): domain Bacteria; phylum Pseudomonadota; class Gammaproteobacteria; order Chromatiales; family Chromatiaceae; genus JAHEHQ01. The sequence continues at coordinate 2,578 of JAHEHQ010000181.1, read as the reverse complement.
GCGCGCCTGCTCGAGCATCCGGGGTGTGATATCGCTACCCTTGACCTCCTGCTCGGCTTTAGCGAGTTCCAACCGTAGAGCGGCGTTCTCCTGAATTGCCCGCGCCACGGTGGTGGCAAGCTCGTCGGTCGTCCGCTGCAGAGAATCGTTGGGATTTGTCTTTGGCGATGTCTCTACCTGGGCTAGGGCTCCGGCTGGGTAAACAGACAGAACAAACAAAAGGCATCTGATAATCAAGCATGCATTACTTTTGTGATTCACAATATTATTTCCTTCAAACCGAGTACGAGAAGAGTCCCTGAATGAGTGGACGACAGAACGCGTTGATTTCAACGGAGGGCAAAAGGCCCGATTAACGCCTGTGCGCGATACCTCGTAACAGACTTCCCAGTATGTCTCTGCCCGTGATGATGCGCCTTTCTTCACCCCATACCAGGATAATATCATCCTCGATGATGTAATCCTGCGTATCCAGCTCGAAGCGCAGATGTACAATTGCCTTGCCCAAGGGTGTAGTGCGGTCCCGCACCACCACCGGGCGGTGGCAATGCGACATGATATCGTTGGGCGTATCCTCGAACAGCGTCTGCCGCAGAAAACCGTCTGTATCGAGCATTAACAGGGGCTCGCCCTCCGGATTCGTGAGCACGACCCATTTTTTACCGGAAGCGGCTATCTGCCTAATGAAAGGATCCCGGGGATCCGGCTTGAACTCCGGGAACTGCAGATGCCCGCGGCTGAGAGGAAACGACAGGACGCTCAGGGGATCCACCGGCGCGCCTTCGCTGACGATGGGCAGGTCGTCGATGGTGAGAAAATTCATTGCCCCGGTGGCCTCCTCGCGGCCGATGTCGGAGTTCTCCGCAATCATGTGTCTTCGGATGACCTCCCTGAGACTCTCTTCCCGAAAGTACTGGATGTTTTCTCGACCCAGCCAGGCGTCCAGGCCCATGGCGGAGGGCTTCACCACCGGGTACAAGAGGATCTGGTAGAAGCGCAGCACCGGCGACAGCATTGAAGCCATCTTCAATGCGTTTCGTGAAAAATAGGCCTGGGGGATGATCTCGCCCATAATGGTTATAACCAGGGTGGAGAACAGGAAAGCGGTCACACCCGCCATCACGGACCCGGAAAGCAGCGTCAGCAGCACGTTGATGCCGACATTACCCCAGAGGATCGTGGTCAGCACGAAATTCGGGTTCTGCCGTATGGCCAGCACGCGTTTCGCCGCAACATTGCCACCCGTGGCTTCCACCTCCAGGCGAAGGCGGCTGACGCTGAACACTGCCAGGTTCAACCCCGAAAAAATGGCGGATTGACTGATGCACACCGCGATACCAAGCCAGGTCAACGTTGTTGCGCCCATGCTTTTCCATCCTCTTTCCGGTTAACTTTATCGATATCCGCAACTTTCGCAGACTATGGCTGTGTGCCGGCCAATATCAGTAGTAGCCCCGTAACCAGCAACAAAAGCAAAGCAACAGCCACCTGCCATTTTCCCAGCATTCGTTCCAGCGCGGCAATGGGCGCCGGTACCACATGGGGCTGCAGCACGGCGTCATGCTCCTGCTCGTGCGCTGGGTGGTCAGGATGAAATCTGGGGACCCTCTGCAATAGCTTCTCGGCCAGGACAAGTATATCTCCCGGGGGTATCGCTGGTATTGCCGTCAAAAAACCTTCTGATCCATGCCTGTATACGAACCAGGCCGGCACCGCAGCCAGTAACACCGGCCAGAGCGCCCCCCACAGAGGACTGGACCGTTCCAACTCCAGCGGCCAGATCCAGGGGAGAAGCAACACGCCGGCCAGCAGCAGCCACCAGGACAAGGGGGAGGCCGGCTCTCCAAGGATCTTTTCCCTCGAAGCCAGATAGAGAAACCTGGCCATAAGCAACGTGGTTCCAATCGATCCCAGAGGCAGTACCCAGGCGATGAACAAAGACCCGGTATCCGGCAGAAGATGTGCCTGCGCCTTCAACAGTCCCTTTGCCAGGGCGCCGCCGGTGAAGGGCAGCCCGGCAAGTGCCAGGGCCGGCAGCCAGAGGCCGATGCCTTGCCTGCCCCGAAAACCCAGACCATGAAACAGGGCACCCTTGGCCAGCGCGTGGTGCAGGGCGAATAACAACAATACAGACTGGATCATCGGCCATTGATTCGGCAGCCCGATCCCTATGCCCACCCCGAGCGTCATCAGCCCCATCTGGCTGATGCTGGAATAAGCCAGCAGGGTTCTGGGCATGCGCTGGGTCAGGCCGACTGCCGTCCCGTAAACCACTGCGAGGGCGCCGATGCCAATGAAAACCGCGGACCATGCCGGCAACTCTGTCTGACCGAGCGGCAGAAATCGCATCCATCCGTAAAGGCCGAGATGGAGCAGGGCCCCCGCCATCGGCACCACGGCTGCCTGGGGTGCTGCACCGTACGCCGGAGGCAAGGCCAGATGCAGTAAGGGCACACCCGCCTTTATACCGAAACCCACGAGCAGCAGTGCCATGAGCAGATGCTGCGGGGTGCGATCAGTGACATGCTCAAGATCCAGGGTGCCCGCGTTGTGAGCAACCATGATCAAAGCGGCGAGC
>JAHEHQ010000180.1 GCA_024644505.1 Gammaproteobacteria bacterium | reverse complement strand
CAGCATCGTCCGTCATTCCGGCATTCGCCGGGATGACGTGGTTTCGGGAAAACGTGTGTTTCTGGACAGATACTAGGTAGTTTATATGAATAGCGGATAATACATTGTCAGAGAAACCAGTCTTCATATTTGGATTCCCCCGCTCGGGAACCACGTTGATTCGATCGGTACTTGGGCAACATTCCAGAATTAACCTGGTAAACGAACCTGAACTTGTCTTCGCACTGCGCCATGCCGGCTACACCGTCGGAAGCAAATTTTCCAAAGGTGCGCGCAACTCTCTCCTGGATGAACTGAAACAGATCGGTCTTTGCCGAACACACCTGGAACGAAACGCGGCATCAATCATGCCCCGGTATCTTGAAAGTGAGGGTGACCTGTCTTTCAAGGAGGTTTTTGAATTACTCCTCCCTAGGCCAGACGCAGACCATGTGGTGTGGGGTGAAAAAAGCTTGAATAACCTGTTCTTCATCGAAGAACTGCTCAGTATGTACCCCCAGGCTAGATTGATTCACGTGGTACGTGACCCCAGATCCGTCATTCTTTCCTATTATCAGAAAAAGCGTCGGGGAACGTCGGGAGAGCGCACAAATATAGCCTATGATTTTTCCAGTTCCCGATTGCGTACATTGCTGTTCTTTCAAAAACAATCGAATCTATGGGTGCGCTGGATGCAGATTGCAAAACAGTCGCAAAAGTCCACTACATCCAATCACTGGCATGAGATCAAATTCGAGAATTTCTTAGATAATCCCCGAGAATGTCTACAGACTGTTTGCGATTCAGTGGGTATAGAGTACGAGCAACGCATGGTTGAATCGGGAATGCGTGTTTCGGATCCGGCATTGGCTGATAAAACAGCTTACGCCCATAAAAAACTGGCCGAGGACCTGGACCCGTCGAGGGCCAGTTCCTATCTCGATTTACCTGACCAGCTCGTCTGGGTCATCGAGAGATTGGCTGGGTCAATGATGCAGCAGTTCCAATACTCGCTTATGCACCCGGGCATTTCTTTGAGACAGAAACTGTCGTTGACTACCGTCACGATGGGAAGCGCCTGGCGGCTGAAGCAAAAAGAGAACGCTCACCTAAAGAAAAGGTGTTTGAACCTATAGTTTTCTGAAATCCCACCCGAAGGACCAACCGGCAAGCCTTTTCAAAGACAGTGGTTGGATTTCGTCCCTTGTGGCTTTAAAGCCGTCTCCGTTTCGAAAGCCTTCACAACATCCCGGAACTGATCCCTGTTGTGCTCATTCAGGGCCATCAGCGCCCTGTGTGCTTCAATCAGCAGTCGCGGCACATCCTCATCCCCGGGCGTTTCCAGGGGCACTTCCCGCATATTCTCCGGTTCCACACCGCTCTCGGAAACCCTATGGAAAACCCTGTCCAGACCCATGCCCTCGACCACCTCGTTGATCGCCGGACGGTTCGAGACGAGTGTCACCTTGGGCAGATTTCTCTGCTGCATGATGCCGGTCAGTCTGGCGAGAATCCCCAGGTGGGTACTGTCTATGGCATCAACCGCAGTCAGATCGACCACGAACCCCCTGAGCCCCTCCGATCCCAGCAGTTTTTGAATAAGGGCATCGAGTGCGGGAGAAAGCGTATAACGCACCTCCCCCTGGTAACGGAGAACCTGCACGCCTTCATGGCTGCCATGATGAATCCTGCCTTCGGCCATTGCTCACCACTCCTTCGAGAGAGTCAGAATCGAGACGTCATCGGGCAGCTCATTCCTCTCTTCGATAGCAAACTTCTGAATGAGAGAGTCCATTCCCGCTTCCCGCCCACTGACCTCTCCCATCAGCAGTTTCACCCTGCTGCGGGCGGTGTCCCGGGGAAACAGCTCGAGAATGCCGTCCGACACCAGCATCAACAGGAATCGGTCGGGCAGCTCGAGTTCATGATTGGTAAACAACGTATCCTCGAAAAGGCCTACCGGCTCATCATGCCCGTTGATCATCGTGAGGCCGGCACTGTCGCGAAGCAGCGGCGGCGGGAACTGGCCACCTGAACAGTATCGCAGTCGATTCGAACGGAAGTCCACCACCCCGTAAAAGATTGTCAGATATTTTTCGATCTCGAGCTGGTACAAATCCTGATTCAACCGACTCAGCATGTCCGACGGGTCACGCAGCGTCTCCTCACCCTCCTGGGTGAGTCGCTCCCGGTACTGGTCGAAGAGGGTCTTGAGCATGACGGTGACAAAGGCGGATGCCGCACCATGGCCGGACACATCCGCAATATAGAATCCCGCCTCCCCATCCCCGATACTGAAAAAATCGACAAAGTCACCGCTCAGATAAGAGGACGAAAAGACGCTTTGCCTGAAGAGGTAAGGCCCAATGGACAACTCCCCCGGCGGCAGCATCCGCGACTGCAGCACGCGCGCTGCCTCTTCATCCTCGCGCAGTTGATCCGCCGCCTGGGTCAATTCCCGGTTGAGGACTTCCAGGTGTTCGACATGTTTTCTGTTGTCTTTGATCAGCCGCGCCCGCTCCAGCGAGCGGCGGATTGCGGTTTCCAGGATACCCAGATCGGTGATGGGTTTTGGAACGAAATCCCAGGCCCCCCGCTTCAGGGCCTGGATCCAGTCCCCCATCATATCGGCCCCGGAAACAACGATAACGGGGGTTTCGGGAGACTCCTCGGTGATAACCGAAAGTACATCCAGTCCATCCATCTCCGGAATGCGAAGATCCAGCAGTACCAAGTCCGGCTGTTCGGTGCGAAAACGGTTAAGGGCCTTCAACCCATCTCCAGCCTCCAGGGTTTCGTATCCCAGATCTTTCAGAAAAATCACCAGGCCATTGCGTAATCCCGGGTCATCCTCCACCGCCAGAATTCGCTCTGTCGCTTGCATAACCGTACCTTTGTGGTACCCCTTGACTATGCCCCAAACCCGATCACGCCGGATCATCTGATTCATGGTTTGTAGCGTTTACAAGGAGGTTTTGTGATACAGCGGCCGAATCAGCCCTGATTTGAGAGATTTCAGTCCATTGATCCTGTCCGGAAAAACAGACCGACAAGTCAGATCAGCCTGGCTTTTGTGCAACCAGCATCGCGATATCGCGGATACCCCGGCGTGTATCTCCAAGGATAGCCTCCTCGCGGTAGCAACGCACCCGCAACGCTCCGAACAGGTTGAGCAACTCGTTGTCGGCGAGCCGGTAGGCGGGATTGGAGGGGCCGCAGGTACTGACTGACGTCCGGGTAAATGTCTCGTAGTAGAGCACCCCCCCGGGACGAAGCGCGTCGATGATCGCCGGAGCCAGTGAGCGCTCCAGGAAATAACTGACCAGAATCACATCGTAGGTGTCTGCCAGCGGCGCACAGGCGATGACATCCCGTACCTCCGCGGCGACCTCCAAACCCTGTTCCAACGCCTCGCCTCTCAAGCGGTCGATGGCTACCGGGGAGATGTCCCAAGCACTGACCTCCAGATTACAGGCTGCCAAACGAAGGGCGTTGGCACCCCTTCCGCAGGCCAGATCCAATGCCCTGCCGGATGACGGAAGAAGATACGGATATTCCTGCAAAACATGGGCGACCCGCCCTGCATCCGCTGCCTCGAGATGACGTTGATTCCACTTGTTCATCAGCTCCGGGGTCAAGGCACATCCAGAACAGGCGCCAGGTCATTGATGATGTCTTCCGGATCCTCCAGGCCCACCGCTATGCGGATCAGCCCCTCGGTAATCCCGGACAGGGCCTTCTCATCATCCGAAAGCCGCCCATGGGTCGTGGTCGCCGGATGGGTGATGGTTGTCTTGGTGTCCCCCAGATTGGCGGTGATGGAGAGCATGCGCATTGAATCAATGAGCCTCCAGGCCTGTTCCCGGCCGCCCCGCACCTCGAAGGATACGATGCCCCCGGCAGCGCTCTGCTGCCTGCCTGCCAATTCGAACTGAGGGTGCTCCGCCAGACCCGGGTAGTGCACCCGTTCCACGGTGGTACACGCCTTGAGCCAGTTGGCCAGGACCATGGCATTCTCGGAATGGGCCGCCATGCGTATCTTCAGTGTTTCCAGACCCTTGAGAAAGACCCAGGCATTGAACGGGCTCATGGTGGGGCCGGCTGTTCTGAGGACACCGAACACCTCTTCACCAACTGTCTTTCGGTCGCCCACCACGGCACCGCCGACACAACGTCCCTGCCCGTCGAGATACTTGGTCGCGGAGTGAATCACCAGGTCGGCACCCAATGCCAGGGGCTGCTGCAGAACCGGTGTGCAAAAACAGTTGTCCACGGCCAGCAGACAATCGTTGGCATGGGCCAGGTCGGCCAGGGCCGCAATGTCCGCAATCTCCGTCAGGGGGTTTGACGGCGTCTCAAGGAACATCAGCCGGGTTTCCGGCCGGATGGCATTTTCCCAGGCTTCGGTTTCCGCCAGCGGTACGAAACTGGTGTCTATCCCGAACTTGGACAAATATTTGGTGAACATCATCAGGCTGGTGCCGAAAATGCTGCGTGAAGAGACGATATGATCCCCGGCCTTCAGCAGACCCAGGCACACGGCCAGGATGGCCGACATGCCCGAGGCTGTGGCCACGCAGGACTCTCCGCCTTCGAGAGCAGCCAGGCGCTCCTCGAAGGCCCGAACCGTCGGGTTCGTGAAACGGGAATAGATGTTTCCGGGTTCGTCCCCGGAAAAACGCGCCGCCGCTTCCGCGGCACTGCGAAAGACATAGCTCGAGGTCGTGAAAATGGGTTCGGCGTTCTCGCCCTCTGCAGTGCGCCTGTGCCCTACCCTCACGGCGCGGGTGGCCTGCCCCCAGTCGTCATGGTTATCGTTCACGGATACTCCGTTGGTTCATTGGGCTATCAGCTATCAGCTATCAGCTATCAGCTGACGAGTTTGATTTGCTCACGGTCAGATTTAAATCACCTGCTGGGAAAAAGTGCGAGCAGCATTCCTGGCTCTAGCTGACCGCTCCACCGGCATTTGCAGTCAACCTCCGCGTACCCCCCTCAACAATGCAGAATTCAAGGCTGATTATGCAGCCCTATCACGTTGTTGCTGGTAATTTCGCGTTCCTGCTTGGCGGAATCGTTGCGCAGGAGTTCAAGCTGCTCCAGGTACTGATGGCTTACGTCGCCGGTCACATAGTGACCGCTGAAAACCGACGTATCGAATTGCTCCACTTCCGATTTGCCTTTTTTTCTCACCGCGTCGATAAGGTCATCCAGATCCTGAAAAATCAGCCGGTCCGTGCCGATCATCTCCTGGACCTCCGGCTCGGTTCGGCCGTGCGCCACCAGTTCGCTGGCCGAAGGCATATCGATACCGTAGACGTTGGGATAACGCACCGGTGGTGCGGCTGAGGCAAAATAGACCCGCCGCGCCCCCGCGTCCCGGGCCATCTGCACGATCTGCTGGGAGGTCGTACCCCGAACGATGGAGTCATCGACCAGCAGCACGTTCTTGCCTTTGAACTCCGATTCGATGGCGTTCAGCTTCTGGCGCACCGATTTCTTCCTCACCTGCTGTCCCGGCATGATGAAGGTGCGCCCGATATACCGGTTCTTTATGAACCCTTCCGTGTACTTCAATCCCAGGCAATTGGCCAGCTCCAGGGCGGCGGTGCGGCTGGTGTCCGGAATGGGCACGACCACATCGATGTCGTGGTCCGGCCACACCCGTTGAATCTTTTTTGCCAACCTGTCCCCCATCCTCGAACGCGCCTTGTGCACGAAGATATTGTCTATGCTGGAGTCCGGCCGGGCGAAATAGACGAACTCGAAAATGCAGGGGGAGTACACCGGGTTTGCCGCGCACTGGCAGGTATGAAGGTTTCCCGCCTTGTCGATGAACACGGCCT
>JAHEHQ010000179.1 GCA_024644505.1 Gammaproteobacteria bacterium | reverse complement strand
ATGCTTATGATCAATTGGTTGCCGTTGACCTGTATGTTATGGGCGGTCTGTGCCACCAGGTTGACCACCACACGGGTGCGTCCCCCCGCCTCAACGGCGGTGACGCTGCGCGCCAGGCCCACTCCAATGGGGATATTCTTCTTTTCCAGGGCGCTCGACATACCGAAGAAATCCATCGCGATGCGGGCGGGGTTGTCGGTGGTAAAGACCTTAGGTTCGGACAACTGCCGATCCGCCGTCAGGGTAATGTTCACACTGTTGCCTGGAAGTACGGAAAAATCGATCTTCGTGAGCTTGGTTTCCTCCGCCTGCACGGAAGCCCCCGCGAGCAGGGACCAGAGCAGCACCAATCCAATGCACAGGGAAAACCCACGCCTTACGCTTTCCAAGCGAGCCTGCGGCCTTATTCCATATGGTTTGTCTATCATCTTGGTTCCCCTGGTATTATTTCAGTGCCAGCGTGGCCTGACGCTCACGGTAGCCCTGCTGTCGATCTCTGATAAGTTCGGTCAGCTCTATCTTGTTCTCGGTGACACGCGTGATTCTGCCGTCATTGCGACCCAAATAGTTCCCCGCCTTCACACGGTAGATAGTCTTGTCCTTGGTTTTCACCAGCGCCCACATGGTATCGACCTGCATCAGCGTCCCAACCATTCTCAGTGAGTCCAGCGAGTAGCTTTCCAGTTCCTCTTTGCGCCGATTGGGATCGGGCGCAAGACCTGAGCCATCCCCCTCTTCTGCAACCTCTTCCCCCTGGTCCACTGATCTAAAAGGATTTCTGCGATCTCCGGTTTTGTAGAAAAACGGCTCGATCTGTCTGATTTCCGGAAGAGGCTCGATACTGCCCTGCTTGCGCGCCTTGACCTCCTTTACGTATCTCTTGAGATCACCCATGTCGTCGTTCATGCAGCCAATCATCGAAATTGCCGGAACCAGGATAACCAGAGCCCGAGCCAGAGTCGCTAACACCCTGATCATTTTCCGCCCTCCTCATCCAGATAACGATAAGTCTTGGCCGTGGCTTCCATGACCAGCGCACCACCGGACTTCTTACCCTTGGGTTTTATCGAGATATCGTGAATGGTCACGATCCTGGGCAGCGAGGCCAGGCCGCTGATGAAAGCGCCAAACTGGTGGTAAGACCCCTTCACCCTGATCTTTATCGGCAGCTCCGCATAGAACTCCCTGCGTTTCTCTCCCAGGGGATCAAAAAGTTCGAACTCCAGCCCCGTCGCAAGCCCGGTCTGGGAGACATCCACCAGGAGCTCCGCCACTTCGGTCTTGTTCGGCAGCTGACGCAGCATGGTGCCGAAAGACTCTTTCATCTCCTCGAGCTGTGCCTTGTATCTGTCGAGATTGACCGCCTTGGCCTGCTTATTCTCGAACGTTTTCCTCAGCTTTACTTCCGTTTTCTGCTCCTTATCCAGCTTTGCGAGCTGGTCTTCGGTGTGCATCTTGTAATAGCCGAAACCGATGCCACCGCACAGGATCAGGATGATCACCACCTTGATAGGGAGGGGCCAGGAACCGATGTTGTTTAAATCAAGTTCATTGAGGTCTTGTATATTCATGCTATGTATTCCTTACCTCTTCTTTTTCTTCTTTTTCTTTTTCTTTTTCTTTTTGGGTTGCGCCACCTTGGCGATAGGGGAAATCTGTTTGGCATTGAGGGTAAAATGGCTCATGCCTGTTCCGGTCTTGCTCTTGTTCGAAATAACCTGCAGGAGAGGGTTGCCTATCCATTTCGAATCCTCGATGTTCCTCATATAGGCCGATACCCGGGCGTTGGACTGGGCCCGGCCCGACAATGCCAGCTTGCTCCCCTTTTGATTCAATGCTGTAAGATAGAGACCCTCGGGAATGGTCATCACGATCTCATCCATCATGTGAACCACTTCGGGCCGGCTGATCTGCAGGGTCTGGATGACGTTCATGCGCGCCAGAAGCTGCGCCTTGGTCTTCTCGAGGGCTCTGATCTCCTTTATCTTGCGATCCATCGCAGCGATCTCTTTTTTCAGGTAACTGTTGCGCTTGAGCTGGGAACCCACCATGCCGTCTATATAGAAGTGCACGCCGACGGCGGCCGCACCCATGAACAATACGGCGGCCAGTGCGGAGATTCCGAAATCCCTTTGGCGTTTCTTGCGTAAGGTCTCACGCCAGGGCAGAAGATTGATATGGGCCATCTTAATCAAAGCTCCTTAAGGCCAGACCACAGGCGATCATGAGCGCAGCGGCATCATTGCTCAGACTCTGGGGTTTGACGTGCGCCGATACCGACATGTTTGCGAACGGATTGGCAATCACTACCGTGGTACCCAGCTTTTCCTCGATCAATTCATCGACCCCCGGTATTGCGGAACAGCCACCGGCCAGCACGATGGTGTCGACGCTATTATAGGGGCTGGAGGAGAAGAAAAACTGCAGAGAACGGCTTACCTGCTGGGCCATTGCATCCTTGAAGGGATTCAGGACCTCCGGCAAATAGTTGTCCGGCAGCCCTCCCTGCCGCTTTGCCATACCCGCCTCCTGGTTGGAAAGACCGTAACGCCGCTGGATCTCCTCGGTCAACTGCCGGCCACCAAAATTCTGCTCCCGAGTATAGATAATCTTGCCGTTGTGTAACACGTTCAGCGTGGTGATGGATGCACCCACGTCGGCGATGGCGACTGTCTGGTCTTCGCCGTAGTCGGGTAGCTGATCGACGATCTGGCTGAAGGCATTCTCCATGGCATAGGCCTCCACATCGACCACCGATGCCGACAGACCCGCGACTTCCAGCGCGGCCACCCGGTCATCCACGTTCTCGCTTCGGGATGCCGCCAGCAACACGTCCACCATTTCTGGATTTTTGAGCGACGCCCCCATAACCTCGAAGTCCATGTTGACCTCTTCCAGGGGATAAGGGATGTACTGGTCGGCTTCGAGCTGAATCTGGCTCTCCATCTCCTGGTCCGAAAGGGAGGCCGGCATGGTGATCACCTTGGTGATGACCGCAGAGCCGGAAACCGCCACCGCTGCCTGGCGGGCCTTGGTGCCGGATCGCCTGACCACATTGACGATGGTCTGCCCTACCGCATCGACATCGGCAATGTTTTTCTCCACCACGGCGTTGGGAGGCAGGGCCTCCACCGCATAGGATTCCACCCGGTAACGAGTCCCGGTGCGTCCAGTCGAAGTGCCCAGCTCAAGCAGTTTTACCGCCGTTGAGCTGATATCCAAGCCGAGCACAGATTGCTTCTTGGAGCTAAAAGGGAACATCTTGCTTCCTTTAAATGGCAAACCAAAATTGCCTTAAATGGGTTGATTATATAGATACTTCTTTAAGTAAAATAGTTAATTGTATAGCAGTAAATAAATTTCATGAAAAGCGTTTTTTTCGCATCCCCCGATCCAAAGGGCTTCACATTTGCTAGTATAACGGCACCTGCCAACGAAAATTTAGCGACGGATTGCCTCCGATACCGTGAACCAGCCCGCATGTCTCACCAGACGAACCGGAAAAAACGGAGAATAGCCAGGCCAGGAAACTTTATCAGGGCATAGAAGGAACCCTTAGATACCGGTGATCCAACAACCGATTTTTGACCTGCACACCAACTCATGAAGTTTCTCACAACACTGATCAAGCTTTCTCTGGGATTCCTGCTGACAGCCTTTGTAGTGGGTTCGATCGGCCTTGTCTCCCTGTATTTCTACCTGGAACCCAAACTTCCGTCGCCGGAGGAACTCCGGGACGTGGAACTGCAGGTGCCATTGAGAGTTTATTCCCAGGATCTCAAGCTGATCGCGGAGTTTGGTGAAAAACGCCGGGAGCCCCTCTCCTACGCTCAGGTGCCCGAACCGATGATCCAGGCCTTTCTGGCGGCGGAGGATGACCGGTTTTTCGAACATCCGGGCGTGGACTATCAGGGTATCCTTCGCGCCGCGATGCAACTGATGTTGACAGGCGAAAAGCGCCAGGGCGGAAGCACCATCACCATGCAGGTGGCAAGAAACTTTTTTCTCAGCAGGGAGAAAACCTATATCCGCAAACTCAACGAGATACTGCTGGCCCTCAAAATCGAGCGCAGTTTTTCGAAAGAAGAGATTCTTGAGCTATACCTTAACAAGATTTACATGGGCCACAGGGCCTATGGCGTGGGCGCGGCGGCCCAGGTTTATTACGGCAAGAAAGTGGATCAGTTGAACCTGCCCCAGATTGCCATGATTGCCGGACTGCCCAAGGCGCCCTCAAGGTACAACCCCGTCACCAATCCGGCACGGGCCCAGATCCGGCGCGACTATGTACTGGAGCGCATGCTGGATCTCGGATTCATCACGGACCCTGAGTTCAAGAAAGCCAGAGACGCAGAAGTTACCGCCCGCCTGAACACCGCCAACCTCGAGGTCGAAGCTCCCTTCCTCGCCGAGATGGTGCGTGCGGAAATGGTCGAGCGTTATGCCGAAGAGGCGTACACAGGGGGATTTTCCGTCTACACCACCCTCGACAGCAGGCTGCAGACCGCCGCGAACAGAGGCGTTCGTGAAGCGCTGCAGGCCTATGACAAACGTCATGGCTATCGGGGGCCGGTGGCCCATTTCGATATCGGGGACACCAGTTCTGACCAGGAACTCGACCGCCTGTTATCGGGCTATCGCAGCATAGGGGATCTCAGGCCGGCACTGGTCGTCTCCCTGGAGGAAAAGACGGCGGAAGTCTATCTGCGCGGCGGCGAGCGGATCCTGATCCCATGGCCGGGGCTGGAGTGGGCACGTACCTACAAGAGCGAAAACCGACGCGGCCCCGCGCTGAAGAAAGCCCAGGACGTTCTCAACCCGGGGGACCTGATCCGGATCTTTCCTGCGCAAAACAAGGAGGGGAAGGCATACTGGCGCCTGGCCCAGTTCCCCGCAGTTGAGGGAGCCCTGGTTTCCCTGCACCCAGATGACGGCGCGGTGGTGGCACTGGCAGGGGGCTACGATTTCTTTACCAGCAAATTCAACCGGGCCACCCAGGCCAAGCGCCAGCCCGGCTCAGGGTTCAAGGCCTTCATCTATTCCGCTGCGCTGGAGGCGGGCTTCACGCCGGCCAGCCTGATAAATGACGCGCCGGTGGTCTTCGAAGATCCCAGCCTCGAAGGGGCCTGGCGCCCCGAGAACTACAGCGGTAAATTCTTCGGACCCACCCGCCTGCGGCATGCCCTGACCAAATCCCGCAATCTGGTTTCGATCCGGCTGCTGCGCTCCATGGGTGTGGATCATGCCCTGAATCACGCCGCGCTGTTCGGTTTCGACCCGGACGAACTGCCACACAATCTCTCCCTGGCTCTCGGCAGTGGCGCTGTCACGCCGATGGAGATGGCGGCGGCCTACAGCATCCTGGCGAACGGTGGATATCGCGTCGAACCCTATTTCATTGAACGCATCGAGGACAGCCAATCCGAGCCCATATACCAGGCCGATCCCGTGCAGGTCTGCGAAACCTGCGAGGAAAGCGACCAGACACAAATGGAGCCGGACGCTGAGGCGCAGACGGGCAAGGCGGACAAGGTGGCGCCCAGGGTGATCAGCGCCCAGAACCATTACCTGATGAACTCCATGATGCGCGACGTGGTGAGAAGGGGCACGGCTGTGAGGGCCAAGGCCCTGGGACGCAACGACCTGGCAGGCAAGACCGGCACCACCAACGACCAGAAAGATGCCTGGTTCAACGGATTCACCCGCTCTCTGGTGGCGGTATCCTGGGTCGGCTTCGACTCGGCAGCGCCCCTGGGGCGAGGAGAGGTGGGGGGCAAGGCGGCCCTGCCCGCCTGGATGACTTATATGCGGGAAGCCCTGAACGAGATGCCGGAGAT
>JAHEHQ010000178.1 GCA_024644505.1 Gammaproteobacteria bacterium | reverse complement strand
GGCATTGCCGGTGTCAACGGAAATCCCCATATCCGAAAGCACCGCGCCCAGCGCAGCGACGCACAGCAGGATATTTTCGGCGCGGCTGGCATGACCCATCAGGCCGATGCGCCACACTTTACCAGCCAGCGCACCCAGGCCGGCCCCGATCTCCAGGTTGTATTCCGACAGCAGTCGGCCGCGCACCTGGGCATCGTCCACGCCTTCCGGTATGGAGACGGCATTCAACTGGGGCAGACGCTCGTCCTCCGGAACGATGAAGGTCATGCCCAGGCATTCCAGCCCCGCCCGCAGGGCCAGGTGATTTTTCTGATGGCGGTTCCAGGCGTTTTCCAGCCCTTCCTCCTTCAGCATCAATAGCGCCTCGTGCAGGGCATACAGGGCGTTGACAGGCGCAGTGTGATGGTAGCTGCGGGTCGTTCCGCTGCCCCAGTAACCCATGACAAGATTGAGGTCCATGAACCAGCTTTGTACCTTGCTCTTGCGATCCCTGATCTTCTCCTGCGCCCGTTCATTGAAGCTGACCGGGGAGAGTCCCGGCACACAGGAGAGACATTTCTGGGTTCCCGAGTAGATCGCGTCCACGCCCCAGACATCGACCTTTACCGGTGTTCCCGCCAGGGAGGTGACGGTATCCACTATGGTCAGGCAATCGTGTTTGTGGGCCAGTCCCACCAGGGTCTTGACATCGGACTGGGCACCGGTGGATGTCTCGGCATGGACGAAGGCCACGATCTTGGCATCCGGATTTGCCTTGAGTGCATCTTCCAGCTTCTGCGGGTCCACCGCGCGGCCCCAGGGGTCTTCCACCATGACCGGAATGCCGCCGCACCTCTCCACGTTCTCCTTCATCCGTCCGCCGAAGACGCCGTTCTGACAGACGATTACCTTGTCACCCGGTTCCACCAGGTTGACGAAACAGGTCTCCATGCCGGCTGAGCCCGGCGCCGAGACGGGCATGGTGAGGGCATTGTCGGTTTGAAAGGCGTATTGCAGCAACGCCTTGATCTCTTCCATCAGCGCCACGAATCGGGGATCCAGGTGGCCAATGGTGGGCCTGGACAAGGCCTCGAGAATCCGGGGGTGGACGTCCGAGGGGCCAGGGCCCATCAGGGTGCGAATCGGGGGGTTGAATCTGTGAATTTCCATGAAACAGAACCTGCTACTGTTGGATGAATACCGCGACCGTCGACATCAGTTTATAGACGGCACCAGACCCCGCATTCTAACCCAGTCCGGGGAGAGATGGACCAGACAATCTTCATACCACCCGTTGATTCAATTCCTGTAGGATGACGGGCGTTCGACAGACTCATCCAACGGGCCACCCTTTGTCCAAGAAATACCTGACGGTATCCCCCTACCTGCTGCTGGTACTGACCACCCTGTTCTGGTCCGGAAATTTCGTGCTTGCGCGTTACGTGAGGCTGGAGGTTCCTCCCGTGGGGCTCTCTTTCTGGCGTTGGGCCCTTGCGGGATTGCTGCTGCTGCCTTTCGTGTGGCGCGATATGGTCCGGTATCGCGGCCTGGTGAGGGAACATCTGGGTTTGGTTGTCGGCCTGTCCCTGCTGGGTGTCACCGGCTTCAATACCCTGGTCTACCTGGGGCTTCAGACCACCACCGCATCCAATGGGGTGCTTTTGCAGTCGGTAATGCCCCTGATTATCATCCTGTTGTCGCGATTGGTACTGGGTACACGGATGTCCCCGTGGCAGGTAACGGGCATTCTGGCTTCCCTTGTCGGGGTCTTGACCATCGTCACCAAGGGGGACCTTTCCGTTCTTATGACGCTGGAGGTGGCCCATGGCGACATCTGGATACTGACGGCGGTTACCGTCTGGGGCTTATATTCGGTCCTGCTGAGAAAGCTGCCGCCCGAACTGGCGGGATTGCCGTTGCTGGGTTATACCGTACTGATTGGGGTGCTGGGGATCGCCCCGCTTTATCTCTGGGAGATCGGCACGGGTGCAATTGTGAAGTTGAACGGGATTACCTTGATTACTGTCACCTACGTTGCGATATTTCCGTCACTGCTGGCATTTTTGTTCTGGAATCGCGCCGTCAGGCAGGTTGGACCCAACCGGGCGGGCCAGTTCATTCATCTGATTCCCGTCTTTGGCAGCGTACTGTCGGTTCTGCTCCTCGGGGAGAGGCTGCACATGTATCATCTGGCGGGCATCCTATTCGTGGCGCTGGGAATTTACACCGGGACGCTCTTGTACCGCGCAGACCCGGAATCCGGGGTGTAGGGTCGAATTTATTCGACCATCGGTATTTGGCCGAATGAATCCGGCCCCACAGAAAACTCACGTTTCCGGACGCAAGGAACACCAATGGAAAAACTGCTAGAGATCATGGCGCGGCTGCGCGATCCGGAATCCGGTTGTCCCTGGGACAAGGAACAGACCTTTTCGACTATCGCCCCCCATACGATCGAGGAGGCCTACGAAGTGGCGGATGCCATCGAGCGGGGCGATATGGACGAGCTCAAGGACGAGTTGGGGGACCTGTTGTTTCAGGTGGTCTTCTACGCCCAGATGGCAAGTGAGCAGGGGAGTTTCGATTTCCCTGAGGTTGCCGACGCCATCAGTGAAAAGATGTTGCGGCGCCACCCCCATGTGTTTGCCGATGCCCGGGTGGCGGACGTCGCCGAGCAAAGCGCCGCCTGGGAACGCCACAAGGCCGCCGAACGGGAGGCGCGGGTCGGGGAAGGCCCGACGAGCCACCTCGAGGGAGTGGCCAGGGCGCTGCCGGCCCTGGTTCGCGCGGAGAAGCTGCAGAAGCGCGCGGCAAAAGTTGGCTTCGACTGGCAGGCCGTGGACGGTGTGCTGGCCAAGGTCCGTGAAGAATTGAGCGAAATCGAGGAGGAACTGTCATCCGGGGCGGAGCCGTCGAGACTGCAGGATGAAGTGGGTGACCTGCTTTTCAGTTGTGTCAACCTTGCCCGGCACCTTACGGTGGATGCCGAATCCTCTTTGAGACAGGCCAACGAAAAATTCGAAGGCCGCTTTCGGGAGATGGAGGCCCTTGCACACCGCCGGGGGCGATCAGTGCCGGATCTCGATTCCGATACCCTGGAACGGCTGTGGGACGAGGTCAAACAGGAGGGGGCGGGATGCGTGAAATCATAACCCTGTCCACGGCAAGCCGTGAGGAACTGGTGGACATAACACCGCAGGTTGAGGCGGTGGTGCGGGGAAGCGGCATCAGGAACGGCCTGGTGGCACTCTACGCACAGGGTGCCACCGCCGCCATCATGATCCAGGAGAACTGGGACCAGAGCGTACAGACGGACGTGGTGGATTTTCTGCGCAAGATTATTCCCCGCGGGGTGTGGCTGCATGACCAGCAGGACGGGAACGGCGACTCCCATTTGAAATCCGGCCTGGTAGGGCCCTCCGAAACCATCCCGCTGATCGAGGGTCAACTGGGTCTGTCGCGCTGGCAGAACCTGTTTTTCTGCGAATTCGATGGTCCGAGGCAAAAGAGACAGGTTGTAATTACAATAATTACAAATAGTTAGTTATTTTTATTAATGTTATTTCTTGAAAAAGATGATCAGGCTTTCTTGCTGTTTCGTTGACCGATTGAGTTTTCAATCCTGGGTTTCCTGTGCAGCGACCCGTTGCCTGACCCGGGTGTACAGGCTCTTGTTTCCGGTCCTTGAAAAAGGAACTTCGTAGTACCAGGACCTTTTTTTCAGGTCATAGGGATTTCCCATCAGGCTCAGTACCACGCTTCGGTGACTGATGGATTGAATATCATGAAGGTTTTCGGACCAGGGCGTGAAGGTCAGGCATTCAGTCTTTGACAGGATCTGATCTGATTCCTGTTCCAGGTACACAAGGGTGCGATCAGATTCCGAGTCAGAAGCTAATCTGTACTGCCTGAAACGTGCTCTGCCGGAGATGACTTTATGAACACCAAAGCTACCTGGGTGGTCGTGGAGGGGTATGTGAAAGGGACGGTAAAGGCTCAACAAGCCAACGCGCAGCAGCGGTGATCTCATCAACGGATACCATCCCCATACCTGTTGATCTTCGGGCTTGAACTGCAGCGCATTCCTTAGGGCGTCGAGATACCGGAGACGAATAATGAGTTCGCTGTGAATTTCGTGTGCGCTCTTTATTAAGGCATTACTGCACAAACAGTGGTCTTTTTCATTGACGAAATGAATCTCGAAAATTTCCTGTATCCGGTTTTCCCAAGATGTCAGCCCGGTTGCGCCAACAGGGTAACGGGATGTTCGACGGACCCCGGAGAAACTTTTTTGAATCATTGACCTAGACAAATCGCGGGGGCGATAAAGCCCATTGCATTCCTATGCAGTTACGATAGGGAATACTGGTCAACAAACCTGGAAAATGGAATCGTAAGAAAGAACTAATACTTTCGTATGAGTCAGGCTTTTACAGGAGATGATCTGTTCGAGCTTGATCACTCACCTGTTTGAACATCCAGCTTTTTCAAGCGGATGACTTCTGCTATGGCCTGGGTGCGACTGTGCACTCCAAGGGAACGGAAGATCGTGCTGATATGGGATTTTACCGTAGCCTCTGCGAGATTGAGTTCTTTTGCTATCTGTTTGTTTGACTGACCTTCAATGATCAGTTTCATTATCGTGTTCTGGCGCGGTGTAAGGACAGGATTACCGGAATTTCCGGTCGGCTCCCGATTGACAGATTTTTTCCGGTTCAAAAACCCGGATGGTATGTATTTCCCGCCAGCCAGTACCAGTCTCAGCGCATTAACAATCAGTTCAGTGGACTCCCCTTTATAAAGATAACCGCTGACGCCCAGTCTCATGACCCGGTCTACATCCGTGAAATCATTTGACGCGGATATGACGACAACGGGAAGAGACGGGGTTTGACGCAGCATGGCCTCTATCTCACTAAACCCGCTTCCTCCGGGCATATTGAGATCGATCAGCAAGAGGGCAAAATCCTGGTCCTCGGCAAGAATATTCCGTAATTCCTGGAAATCACCTGCCTCGACGATTTCCAGATTGTCGAATCGACCCCTCAGTTCGTGACCCAAGCCAAGTCGCAACAATGCATGATCATCGGCCAAAAGAAACTTCATGGGACAGATTTACCCTGCTACCCGGTTCACGATGTATTCTCGTTGTAAATCATTCCGCATGTCATTGAAAAATTTTCGAAAGTTTCCATAAATAAATAATATTCATAATAATAATGGATAGATGCAAGCATCAATTCTCCGCGTTGTTTTCGGTAGGGGTGCTTTTTCCTACCTTGATCATTTCGAGCAGCAGGCGGTCGAACTGCTCAAAGTTTGTTTCGAGAGTCAGACGGTCCAGGATTCTGGCGGACCACTCCAGCGCCGCAGCCGCGTCTCTCAAACGGTCTGCGCCAAAGTAGGCGGCAGCGCCCCTCAGACTGTGGGCCTCGTCTCTCAAGGATGCAATATCCCGAAGTGCGAAAGCATCGGCTATCGCCTGGCGGTGACCAGGAAGCGAGTCATAAAATTTCTGCAAGATCCATGGCGGCAGATGACGTTGACTGTCGCAGGGGATCGTGACGGATAGTTCCCTATTCGCCCCGTCGACGGGCGAAATCATTTTGTCCGGCTCTCCTCGTGCAGTGTCTGCAGGTCTGGTCCATTTTCTAATCACCCGGCATAAATCGGCTTGTTCAAACGGCTTGGTTATGCAGTCATTCAGCCCTGCGGAAAGGAGGTGGGCCTGGTCCTCCGGGCGAGCATGCGCCGTTACCGCGATGACCGGTAACTCTCGTCCCACGAGGTGCCGGGAACGTAACTGTCGTGTCGTTTCGATGCCACTCATTCCGGGCATCTGGATATCCATCAATACCAG
>JAHEHQ010000177.1 GCA_024644505.1 Gammaproteobacteria bacterium | reverse complement strand
ACTTTCATTGGTTGCCAGGCGCCTGTTTTCCTGTTCGAGGTTGTGCACTCTCGCCGCCCTTTCAACCACGAGATTCAGAAGATCGGGATCGATCGGCTTTTCGTAGAAATCGTAGGCGCCCAACCCGATGGCGCGCACCGCGTTGTTCCGGTCGTTGTGCCCGGTCACCACAATAACCTTGGTGTCCGGAGCAAGAGAGAGGATCTCCTTGAGCGTGGCGAACCCTTCGGAGACACCACCCGGGTCAGGGGGTAAACCGAGGTCGAGTGTCACGACCGCGGGTTCCAACCGGCGCAGCTGCACCAGAGCCGACTCCCTGTCCGCCGCCCCTTCCACCTCATAGCCCTCAAACCCCCACTGGAGCTGGCTCAACAGGCCCGGGTCATCCTCCACTATCAACAGTTTCTTTTCGGGTTCGCTCAATTCCAATTCCATCCTTATCCGGATTACAGGTTCACGATACCGTATCGGCCAGGGGTATGATAAGTTTGAACCGGGTGCCCTCACCCACCTTGCTGTAGACTTCCACCCTTCCCCCGAGAGAGTGGATAAATTCCCGACATTCGTAGGCGCCCACACCCATTCCGGTCAAGCCTTTTGTCGAGTCGAAGGGCCGAAACAGCCGCTCTCTGATGAACAGTTCGTCCATGCCTGCTCCATCATCGGTAATCTCCACTATCGCCATGTTGTTGGTCGAATGCAATCCCGCTTCCACAGAACCCGTGGGGTTTGTAGCATCCTGGGCATTCTGGATCACATGCCCGAGAATCGCCTCCATTCTGTCCGGGTCCGCCAATATCCAGATTTCACCGATATCCGTTACCAGCCTCGGAACCGGCTCCTGCACCGACTTGGCGGCGATCGCCTCTTTCAGTATGCGGCTGAGTTCGACCCTGCCGCGTCTTTCATCAGGCGCCGAACTTCGCATATAGGACATCAGGCGGGTCATTTTCTTTACTGCATTGTCGATGGTGAGAAAGGCGTCATCGATAAAAGCGGGGTTATGCCGGTGTTTCTCGGCATTCTTTGCGATAAGAGACAGCTGGGCTATTAAATTCTTCAGATCGTGCACGACAAATGCCGAAAGGCGGTTGAATCCATCGAACTGCTTTGCTTCGGTCAATGCCTCCGCGGTTTTGTACAGGGTCAGGTAGCTGGCGGCCTGTCGTCCCGCGGTTTTGAGGAGATCCAGGTTTTCCCAGTTGATCTTGATTCTGGTTCTGGGTCTTGTCAGAAAGACAAAACCCATCACGCGTTCGTCATGGATCAGTGGCACGATCAGCCACCCCCCTTTCAGGGAAGTCAGCCATGGAGGCAATACCAACTCCTCGTACAGTTCCGGCTGAGCCTCGTATTCATCCAGATCAATAACCCACTGCCTCTTTCCCAGAAAATCGACCAGCGAGCTGAGTCCCGGATCGGTCTCCATTTCCGGCATGGGTTGATTGCGGTGCGCAACCAGTTCGCATTCCCGATTATCCGAACACAGCCACAACAAGCCCCCCGTGCTGTCCACAATTTCCCCTAGGGCCCAGATGACGCGCTCAAATAATGGCACTTCCGTCTCCTGTCCTGAAAGAAGACGAATCAGTCGCAGCCATTCCTCACGATAGTCATAGCGATAACTGAAAAAATGCTTGTTGATAAATACCTTCGCCCGCGCCCTCACCTGCCCGGAAAACAGCAGCGCAACCAGCACCAGGGCTGCGGCAAAAAGGAAGGTGATTTGCAGAACTGGTCCCCATTCCCCGCCATAAAGCTTGATGTAGTAGCCCGCAAAAGCCATCAACAACATGTAGACGCCGGCACTCAGCAGCGTTGTGGTGTGAAAGACAATTCTTCGGGATACAAAAAGATCGAGGGACCAGGTGGGATTTCTGGCGGCTGTAATAGCCAGAAGCGGGACGATCATTGCCGCCACCCCGCCCCTGGCATACCAAAGATCGGCGTCGATTCGCTTGAACAACAGGGCATCCGAAAATAGATAGAAATCGAATGCGAACATCCCGCCGAGCCCGAAGCAGAGATATTTTATTCCCCAGCGGTGCTCCGTCGTGGTATTACGATAGAGCTGCTCCACCAGCATCATACCCGCCACGGCGGTCACCACCTGCCCGAGATAGCGCACATCCAGAAACACCACCGGCAGCAGAATGGCTTCCGGCAGCACCAGCATTACACTGGCTATCAGAATAACCACGGACAGAATCCGGAAAAAAGAGGTCGAGGTGTTGCGCTGCTTCGCCATGTTATAGAGCAGCACCATAAGAAAGCCGCACCAGGCGAGGTTCTTCAGGGCCTCCATACCCCAGATGACCGCACCCGGGACCAACTTGTATCCCGATTGGAGTGCAAACAGGCCGGACCAGACCATGGTGATGAAGGTTGCGGCCAGCATTACCCCTCCCTGCAGCCGACCGCGCCAACTGGTCAGAAGCAGAAGCAGGAGTATTAACAGCAGAACTGCAGCAAAGGTGAAACCGAGAAGGCCGAACTCAGACATCATGGACCTCGGCAGAAAATCCTGGAAGGGTCGAAAACCAGGCTGGAGAAAATCTGAGAATCAACGGGCACCCTTGCCCATCAGAACAATCTCAACAGTCTCAAGAAGAATGACGAGATCCAGAAATAGGTTGGCGTTCTTCACGTAGTAAAGATCATATTGCAGTTTCTGCTTGGCATCCTCCAACGAGGATCCGTACTGATAGCGCAGTTGCGCCCAACCCGTTACACCGGGCTTTACCCGATGTCTTTCACGGTAGTAGGGTATCTGTTTTTCCAGCTCCAGCACGAACTCCGGTCTTTCCGGCCTGGGCCCCACCAGCGTCATATCCCCTTTCAGTACGTTGAATAGCTGGGGCAGTTCGTCCAGTCGTGTCTTGCGAATGAAATTCCCGAGCACCGTAACCCTGGTGTCGTTCGAGGTAGCCCAACGGGCCACGCCGTCTGACTCGGCGTCCGGTTTCATGCTCCGAAATTTGTGAACTCTGAAGATGCGGCCATTCTGTCCCACTCTGGCCTGATGATAGAAGACGGGATGCCGCCCCAGCGACCCGATCAGACTCAAGAGGGTGACGATCACGAAGAAAGGGGAAAACATCATTATCATCACAACACTGACGATAATATCCAGCAGCCTTTTCCCGTTCTGACCTATGACACCCACGTTGAATCCGGGAGAATAATAGATCCAGCTGGGGTGAAGCAGGTCGATATTGACCCTCGAGGTCTCCTTCTCGAAAAAGGTCAGCAGATCAAAGATGACGATGCCCGACATCTTGCAATCCAGAATGTCATCCACAGGAAGTCCTTTTCTTCGGTCGTCCACCGCAATGACGATCTCGTTGACTTCAAGTTCGAATACCAGATCGAGGAGGGATCCGGTCAACTCGATCTTCCGGTCTTCGGGAATAATGCTGTGTCCCTCTTCCAGGTTGACGTAGCTGACAACCGTAAACCCGAGCTGGTGGGGGCTGTGCTCTTCCATGCTCGCTATGCGCGCCGCATTGACTCCCGTACCCAGTACGAGCACCCTGTGTTTTCGGGATTCCACACCCGCGAAATGAAAGAAGACCGCACGCAGAAGCAATATCCCGACAAGTGAGAAGAGCATGGCCAGGCCAAACACACCACGCCCCAGAAAAAGTCCCGGAAGCGCATAGAAAACCAGGCTCATGGCCATGGAGGCGAGGAAAAAACTCACTCCAAGCCTGACCAGCAGTGCCGCCGCCCCCTGGAGACCACGCTGATAGAGTCCCATCGCGATCATTGAGGAAGACACCAGCAACGCGTACAGCACCGCCGAGGAGTGGATTTCGGACCCGACGGATTGCTCGAGAAACTTCAGATTCAAACCGGATCTGACAATATGGGCTCCAAGAAGACAGCCATAAAACAGAAACAGCTCCAAGACGCCCAGGAGAAGAAACGTTTTGGAAATGTAATGTCCGAAAAGTCTCAACATAGCGCTGGGATTATACAGGATAGACGGAATACCATATCAACCAAACCCGCCGGAATCCGGCATTACCGACTCGCAGAAGCGGGGCAGGCAGGGTATCATTTTGCGCACTGATTCGGTTGAATATTTTTTCAAGATACTGCCCGACCCGATAAACCGTTTGTCATATTCAAGAAAATCATCAGTAAACCGACACAACTGAGGGTTGTCTGTTTACGACGCTCTCTTAAGTATCTGATAAGCGTTAACGGCGGTTCGTGAAAAAAATTCATACCATTCAAAACAGATTTCATTATTTGGGGTAA
Organism: Gammaproteobacteria bacterium; assembly: GCA_024644505.1. GTDB lineage: Bacteria > Pseudomonadota > Gammaproteobacteria > Chromatiales > Chromatiaceae > JAHEHQ01. The sequence goes on along the minus strand of JAHEHQ010000177.1, from coordinate 1,582 downwards.
TCAAAGTACCAATGATCAAACTGGAAGATGTACGCATAGGGGTGATAGGCCTGGGTTATGTGGGACTGCCCCTTGCGGTGGAATTCGGCAAGAAGTTTCCCACCATAGGCCTGGATGTGAACGCCGAAAGAATCGCAGAACTCAAGGCCGGCACCGACAGTTCTCTGGAAGTGGAGCCCGAGGAACTGAAGCTTGCGGAAAAACTCAGCTACACCCTGCGCCCCGAGGATCTCAAGGGCTGCAATGTTTTTATAGTGACCGTACCGACACCGATAGACCAACACAAACGCCCGGATCTATCGCCTCTCATCGGCGCCAGCCAGATGCTCGGTGCGCTGGTGAGTCAGGGTGACGTGGCCATTTTCGAGTCCACGGTCTACCCCGGGGCGACCGAGGAGGTTTGCGTACCCATTATCGAGGAACTGTCCGGCCTGGCATTCAACAGGGATTTTTTCGCGGGCTACAGTCCCGAGAGAATCAATCCCGGAGACAAGGAGCACAGGGTAGTCAACATCAAGAAAGTGACGTCGGGATCGACGCCTGAGGTGGCGGAATTCGTTGACAACCTTTACCGCCAGGTCATTACCGCAGGAACCCATAAAGCCAGCAGCGTGAAGGTGGCGGAAGCAGCAAAGGTCATCGAGAACACGCAAAGGGACGTCAATATTGCCCTGATCAATGAACTGGCACTGATCTTCAACCGGCTGGGCATCGACACGCAAGAGGTGCTGGATGCCGCCGGCAGCAAGTGGAACTTTCTCCCGTTCAGGCCCGGGCTGGTGGGTGGCCATTGTATCGGCGTGGATCCTTATTATCTGACCCACAAGGCACAGGCCATTGGATATCATCCGGAAATGATCCTCGCGGGCAGGCGCATCAATGACGGCATGGGGAGCTACGTGGTGTCCGAGGTGGTAAAGCTGATGATCAAAAACCATCTCCAGGTCGCGGGGAGCCGGGTGCTGATCATGGGGCTGACTTTCAAGGAAAACTGCCCGGACCTGAGAAATACCCGGGTGGTGGACATGGTCGAGGAGTTCAAGACCTACCAGGCCGAGGTCGATGTCTACGATCCATGGGTCATCTCTGCCGAAGCCGTCAGGGAATATGGCATCGAACCGATAAAGGAGCCGAAACAAGACAGCTACTCTGCGGTTGTGCTGGCGGTTGCCCACCGGGAGTTTGTCGCTATGGGTGCCGAAAAGCTTCGCTCTTTCTGCAAGGCCGGTGGCATTCTTTACGATATCAAGCATACACTGCCGAACGCAGTGACCGACGGAAGGCTGTGATCAGGGAATCTTCATGAAAATACTTGTAACAGGCAGTGCCGGCTTCATCGGATCGGCCCTGTCTTTGAAACTGCTGGAACGCGGTGATGAAGTCATCGGTATCGATTGTCTGAACGATTACTACGACGTCAGATTGAAGGAGGCACGACTGGCCCGTACCCTGGCCTGTCCGGGCTATACGGATCTGCGACTATTCCTGGAGGACCGGGAAGCCATCGCCAAGGCCTTTGCGGATCATAAACCCGACCGGGTGGTGAATCTTGCCGCCCAGGCCGGTGTCCGCTATTCCATTG
>JAHEHQ010000176.1 GCA_024644505.1 Gammaproteobacteria bacterium | reverse complement strand
GCCAGCGGCTGGGCCTGGGCAGGTGGTCCAGTTCGCTGACCACCTCCTCGGGACTGCCGGGGTTGGCCTCCAGATACTGCCTGATCCCCTTCAGATGGCCGGCACCGATGACCACCAGGACATTTTTGTGGCCTTCCAGCGCCAGTTCCTGCCGTATCCGCGCCGCCATATAGCGGTCCCGCTCATCGATCAGGGGCAAATAGAGATCCTGGCGGTCCTCGGCGAACTCGGCGAAGGTGGTCTCCAGCATGTCCCCCTCCTTGAGCGCCTCGATCTCCTCCTCGCTCACCTCCTCACGGGACAGGATGCTGGCGATGAGGCCCGCAAAAATACCGATCCGCTGCCACCAGGGTATGTTGTGTATCACCCGTTTCAGGGTTACGCCGATTTCCCGGTCGATCAGCAGCACCGGCCGGTGATTCTCCCGGGCATAGTTAACAGCGGCGCGCTGCTCGGCACCGGGTTCGATGCCGAATTGGTCCGCGAGGCGCTGCTGATAGGCGCCCAAGGCCAGGTTGGCCATCACCATGCTGGCCTTGCCGTCCCTGATAACCCGGAAGAGATCCATGCGGGCCAGGGTGTCCGGATTGATCAGGGCGTTATACCGGCTTGGACACAGCTCCACCGCCACGGCATCGTATTTCCCGCTTTCCAGAAGATTGCGGACCTGCTCCGCACTGACCCTGGAAACGTGGGCGGTGCCGAGCAGTGTGACATGGCTGTCACCAATAGTGATATCGGTAATGGGGGCCTGTTCGGCAGACTGCTTCATGGGAACTCTCCAGCAAGGAGGGCGCATCATAACAAGTTTTGGACGGTTTAGAGACACGGGGGGCCGCATCTGGTCAGCGTGGCTCAAGTCGCTTACCATTCGCCCTTATGGATCAACAACGGGATACCAAAACATGAAGCTCCCCGTAATACACCTCACGCTTTCCATTCTGCTGCTGGTTTCGCTGGCAGGCTGCAAAGACGTCAAGGACTACCAGTCGGGCGTGGATCTCGGCAGTGTGCTGAGCAAATACGAGACCATGGTCCGTTGGGGATCGCTGGAACAGACTTATGGTTTCCTGGAACCCGAGCTTGCCGCAAAAACCCGCATGCAGTCGGGTCTGGACAATATCCGGATCACGGGATACGACGTGGTGATGCGACCGGTGCTGCTCTCTGAAACGACGGCAACCCAGACTGTCAGGATCTCCTTCGTCCTGCAGGACCGGCAGGTCGAACGCACCATCACGGACGAACAGCAATGGGTCAGCGACGAGCAGGAAACACGTCACTGGTGGAGAGCCAATCCCATACCGGAGTACCGCTGACCCATGCCGCCACTGGCGGAGAAACCCACAGTTCAGGCCGGTGGACGCTTTCTTCTGAGCGCGGCCGCCTTCGTTATCGTCATTGCCGGGATGCGCGAGGCCCAGTCCCTGCTGGTACCCTTTCTGCTCTCGGTGTTTATCGCCATTGTCGTGGCACCGGCGATGTCTTATCTCAAGACGCACCGCATCCCCACCGCGATCGCAATCCTCATGATCATGCTCGCCGTCATCGCCCTGAGCATGCTGATCGGCGGTCTCATCGGATCCTCGGTGGACAGTTTCTCCGAACAGCTTCCCGTTTATCAGGAAAAATTCAAGACCCTGATACTCCACATGATCCAACGTTTGGCGGGAATGGGCATCGTGATATCGGAACAGACGGTATCCCAGTTCCTGGACCCGGGGCGGGCCATGCAGATGGTCGCCCAGGGACTGAGCAGTCTCCGGGGCCTGCTCACCAACACCTTCCTGATTCTGCTCACTGTGGTCTTCATCCTGTTCGAGACCGCCGGTCTGCCGGCCAAGCTGGACCGGATTCTTCCCGAAACCTCCAATTCTCATCAATACCTGAACCAGGTGGTCGAAGACATCAAGCGCTACATGATGATCAAATCCCTGACAAGCCTGCTCACCGGTGTTCTGGTCGCAGTCTGGCTCTGGTTCCTGGGGGTTGATTTCCCCCTGCTGTGGGGCGTGCTGGCACTGTTGCTCAATTATGTGCCCAATATCGGCTCTCTGATTGCGGCAATACCGGCCATCCTGCTGGCGCTTGTGCAGTTGGGTAGCGGCGCCGCAATTTGGGCCGCGTTGGGCTACCTGGTGATCAACAACCTGGTGGGAACCCTCATCGAACCCCGTTTCATGGGCCGCGGCCTGGGCCTCTCCACCCTGGTGGTGTTTCTCTCCCTGGTTTTCTGGGGCTGGGTGCTCGGTCTCGTCGGCATGTTCCTGTCGGTGCCTCTGACCATGACGCTCAAGATCGCCCTGGACAGTCGGGACAACACCCGCTGGATCGCTGTGCTGCTGGGACCGGACGTGGAGGAGAAGCCTGCCCCCGAACCTGAATCAGTTTGATCGGGAGCAGGGGAATTCGTGGGCGCCCGGATCCGGTTGCCCGTACTTCTGTAACGGTTTGCAGTTTGCAGTAAAAAAACAGGAAGTGAGGGAAATCGAATGTACTTCGGGCACTGCCTGTTTCGTTGAAAAATCGTAAACTGACAACCGTGAACGGATATTAATTACCTTCGAGGTCGTCAGACTGCGAATCAGCACTCTAAAGCAATACCCGCTCTATCCCGCCCTTTGACACCCGGTTCAGAAAATCCCCGCGCCAGTCCGGCCCGAGCCGGTCGCGCACCAGTTCCTCGACCATGTAACTCACTTCGAGACCGCTGCTCTCCCGGTAGCGGTTGAGTCCCTGTACGCAGGCCGGGCAGGAGGTCAGCATCCTGACGTTCCCGTCGACCGCCCGGTCGGCGCCGGTGAGCTGCCGGATGCCGTCCCTGATCTCTTCGGTCTTGCGAAACCTCAGCTGGTTGGCAATATCGGGGCGCGACACTCCGAGGGTGCCCGCCTCCCCGCAGCAACGGTCGGAAAGCCGCACCCCGCCCCCCATGAGTGCCGAGGTGACGGCCAGGGGACTATGCTGTTTCATCGGGGAATGACAGGGGTCGTGATACAGGTAGGCAGCCCCATTGCCGCCCGACATGGAAACGCCCTTTTCCAGCAGGTATTCATGGATGTCCAACAGTCGGCAGCCGGGAAATATCCGGTCGAACTCATAGGTCAGCAATTGGTCCATACAGGTGCCGCAGGATACCAGCACGGTGCGGATGTCCATGTAGTTGAGGGTGTTGGCGACCCGGTGGAAAAGCACGCGGTTCTCGGTGGTGATGCGCCGCCCCTGCTGTTCCCTGCCGGCGGCGGCCTGAGGGTAGCCGCAGCACAGATAACCCGGTGGCAGCACAACCTGATCCCCCATCTCGCAGATCATGGCCATGGTGGCCAGCCCCACGTCGCTGAACAGACGCTCCGAGCCGCAGCCCGGGAAATAGAACAAGGCTTCGGAGTCGTCGCTGACCCGGACCGGGTCGCGCAGTATGGGGATAACGGTCTTGTCTTCCAGGCCAAGCACGGCACGGGCCGTCCGCTTGGGCAGTTCGACCCGGACGGGGTGCCGCACCATTTCCACCACCTGCGCCTTGACGGCCGGACGTCCGGTGGTCGAGCCCGGCGGTCGGCCGCCGGTTCGCAGCAGTCCGAGGTGCCTGAGCACCCGGTTTCCCACGGACAACCCCCTGAAACCCCACTCCAGCATCCCCTTGCGCAGGACATTGATGGTCCGGGGATCGGTGGCATTGAGAAACCGCAGCGCCGCCCAGGTACCGGGGTTTGCGCGCTTCCTGCCCCGGTCGATGAGGATTCTGCGCATCCTGATGGTGGCGTCTCCGAAATCGATATCCACCGGACAGGGGTTCAGGCACTTGTGGCAGACGGTGCAGTGGTCGGCAACGTCGTTCATCTCCTCGAAGTGGTGCAGGGAGAGACCGCGCCGTGTCTGCTCCTCGTACAGAAAGGCTTCGATGATCAGCCCGGTGCCCAGGATCTTGTTGCGGGGGGAATAAAGGAGGTTGGCGCGGGGTATATGGGTCTGGCAGACCGGCTTGCACTTGCCGCAGCGCAGACAGTGACGGATATCGTCATTGAGCTGCCCCAGTTCGCTCTCTTCGAGAATGATCGCCTCCTGCTGAACCAGCCTCAACGAGGGCGTATAGGCCCCATCAAGCCCGGACCCGGGAAGCAGTTTGCCCGGGTTGAAATGGGCATTCGGATCGACCCGGTGCTTGTAACTCTCAAACTCCCTCAACTTGTCATCATCCAGGTAACGGACCTTTGTCAGGCCGATGCCGTGCTCTCCGGAGATAACCCCGCCGAGGGAACGGGCCAGGTGCATGACCTGCTCCACCATCCGGTCCGCTTCCTGCAGCATGGCGTAGTCGTGGGAGTGAACGGGGATATTGGTGTGCACGTTGCCGTCGCCCGCGTGCATGTGCAGGGCGACGAACAGCCGCGAATCCCTGATCTCGCGATGAATCCGTTCAAGTCTGTCGCGTACCGGCTGCATGTCCTGCCCGGGGAAGATCTCCCTGAGCCGGGCCGCAACCTCACCCCGGTAACTTTGCACCAGGGTCCTGCGCAGCATCATGTCCAGCAGGCTTTCACCCGGCCTTATGCGCTCCCGTTCCTGCGCCGTCAGCAGGTCTTCGTTCGAGGCCGCGACGGCGTCCAGGTTTGCGAGGATCCGGCGCCAGCGGTGGATCGACGCCTCGAGCACCTCACGGGCCAACCCCTGCTTCGCCGCCATGATCTGACTGTTTTCCGCAGACGCCTCGAAGTCCTCGTCCTCGCGGGCCTCGGTCATGTCCCCCCGCAGGTACTCCAGCACCGCCACCATGATCCTCAGCTTGTTGGAGACTGACTGCTCGATATTGATGCGCTCGATACCCCGGCTGTAGTCAGCCAGCCGTTCCAGGGGGATCACCACGTCCTCGTTGATCTTGAAGGCGTTGGTATGGGCGGAGATGGCCGCAGTGCGCGCCCGGTCCAGCCAGAAGCGCCGCCGCGCCTCGGGGCTGACGGCGATGAATCCCTCCGCCTCCCGGGCATTGGCCAGCCCCACCACCCTTGATGCGGCATCGGCCACCGCCGTTTCGCTGTCTGACACCAGGTCGGCAATCAACACCATCTTGGGCCGTTCGCTTCGGGGTGCCTTGGTGGAATACTTCACCGCCTTCACGTAGCGTTCGTCCAAATGCTCCAGGCCCGAGAGCCGCACCCCCTCCGTGCCGTCGACATACGCCTTGATCTCGACAATGGCGGGCACCGCGAGGGACAGATCGTCGCCGAAAAATTCCAGGCAGACGGTGCGCACGTGATCGGGCATGCGGTGCAGTATGAAACGGGCGGAGGTGATCAGTCCGTCGCAGCCCTCTTTCTGCACACCGGGCAGTCCGGAGAGAAACTTGTCGGTCACGTCCTTTCCGAGACCGGATTTTCGAAATGCACTACCCGGCATTTCCAGGATCTCCGGTGTCCCGACACGGGTTGTGCCGTCGGCTTCGAACCGATTCAGGCAAAACCGTACGCGTGGCTGGTCGTGGATCTTGCCCAGGTTGTGGTCGAGACGCTCCACCTCGAGCCACCGGGCATCCGGCGTGACCATACGCCAGGAGGCGAGGTTGTCCAGGGTGGTGCCCCACAACACCGCCTTCTTGCCCCCGGCATTCATAGCGATGTTGCCGCCGATGGTCGACGCATTCTGGGAGGTGGGATCCACGGCAAACGCAAGACCATGGTGGTCGGCGAGGTCCGAGACCCGCTTCGTAACCACGCCCGCGCCGGCCCGGACGGTGGGTACCTCCCTGTCGATGCCCGGCAGTTTCATCCGCTCCACGGGTCCCAGACATTCCAACTTTTCCGTGTTGATCACGGCGCAGCGGGTGTCCAGGGGAACCACCGATCCGGTGTAGC
>JAHEHQ010000175.1 GCA_024644505.1 Gammaproteobacteria bacterium | reverse complement strand
CGACGAACATCAACACATCGCGTCCTTCGTCACGGAAGTTCTCGGCGATGGTCAGTCCGGTGAGGCCTACACGCAGGCGGTTGCCCGGCGGCTCGTTCATCTGCCCATACACCAGGGCCACCTTGTCCAGTACCCCGCCTTCCTGCATCTCGTGGTAAAAGTCGTTACCCTCGCGGGTTCGCTCGCCGACACCGGCGAACACGGAGAAGCCGGAATGCTCCACGGCGATGTTACGGATCAGTTCCATCAGGGTAACCGTCTTTCCCACCCCGGCGCCCCCGAACAGACCGATCTTCCCGCCCTTGGCGATGGGCATGATCAGGTCGATAACCTTGATACCCGTCTCCAGCACCTCTGTGGTGGTCGCCTGCTCCTCGAACGAAGGCGGCTCCCGGTGGATCGGCATTTTCTTTTCCGCCTCGACCGGTCCGGCTTCGTCGACCGGCTCGCCCAGCACGTTCATGATGCGGCCCAGGGTCTTCTGTCCGACCGGCGCCATGATGGCGCTCCCCGTGCTTACCGCTATCTCACCGCGCTTGAGGCCATCGGTGGAACCCATGGCGATGGTGCGGGCCACGCCGTCACCCAACTGCTGCTGCACTTCCAGGGTCAGGCCGGACTCTTCGATCCTCAACGCTTCATAGATCTTCGGCATCTCTCCCACGGTGAACTGAACGTCCACCACGGCACCGATGACTTCTACCACTTTACCTGAACTCATTTCCGGGTCCTCGTTAATTCATAATTCCAATGGTGGCCGCGGCATTATGATGCTCACCAGCCCCAAAATCCTGCTACACCGCAGCGGCACCACCTACGATCTCGGAGATCTCCTGGGTGATGGCAGCCTGGCGCGCCTTGTTATAGACCAGCTGCAGCTCATCGATGAGACCCCCCGCGTTGTCCGTGGCAGATTTCATGGCCACCATCCTGGAAGACTGCTCACAGGCGCCGTTTTCCACCACCGACTGATACACCAGGGCCTCGAGATAGCGGGTCAGCAAACCATCGAGGACATCCTTGGAATCCGGCTCGTAGATGTAATCCCAATGGTGGCTCAGTTCCTGATCGGCTTTCGAGGTAATGGGCACCAGCTGTTCTATGCTCGGTTCCTGGACCATGGTATTGACGAACCGGTTGTAACAGATGTAGATCCTGTCTATGTCACCCTTCTCGTAGGCGTCCAGCATCACCTTGACGGTGCCTATGAGATCCTCGATGTGGGGCTGGTCGCCCAGTTGGGTGATCTGGGCCATGACCTTGCCGCCGAAACGGCGGAAAAAGCCCAGCGCCTTCAGGCCGATGGTGCAGAAATCTGCCTGTATGCCCTTGTCGCCGTGTTCCCTTATCTCCCGGATTAGCTTGCGGAACAGATTATTGTTCAGTCCGCCGCAGAGGCCCCGGTCCGAGGAAACGATGATGCACCCGATTCGCTTGACCTCACGCTCCCGCATGAAGCTGTGCTTGTACTCCGGGTGTGCCTGATCGAGATGCCCGATGACCTGGCGCATCTTCTCGGCATAGGGGCGGGTGGCCGCCATGCGATCCTGCGCCCTTCGCATCTTGGAGGCCGCCACCATCTGCATCGCGGAAGTGATCTTCTGCGTATTCTTGATACTGGCGATCTGAGTTCGGATCTCTTTTGCGCCTGCCATGTTCAGCCCTTGCGTTTCAGCCCAAAGTCAAATACGGAATTTACCAGGTATGGTTGGCTTTAAAATCCTTTAAAGCCTCATCCAGCGCCTGCTTGATCTCGTCGTCGTAGTCCGCCGTCTCGTTGATCCTGTCCAACAAGGCTTCCTGATTGCTCTTCATGTAGCCATGCAGGGCGGCTTCGAAGTCCACCACCTTGTGGGCTTCCACGTCGTCCAGGTAGCCTTCGTTCGCGGCGAACAGGGACACCCCCATTTCCGCAACTGTCAGGGGCGAGTACTGCTTCTGTTTCATCAGCTCGGTGACACGCTCGCCCCGCTCCAGCTGCTTGCGGGTCGCCTCGTCCAGGTCCGAGGCGAACTGGGAGAATGCGGCCAGTTCACGATACTGGGCCAAAGCGAGGCGCACGCCGCCGCCGAGCTTCTTGATGATCTTGGTCTGGGCGGCACCACCCACGCGGGAAACCGACAGGCCTGCATTGATGGCCGGGCGGACGTTGGCGTTGAACAGATCCGCCTCCAGAAAGATCTGGCCGTCGGTGATGGAGATCACGTTGGTCGGCACGAACGCGGATACGTCCCCTGCCTGGGTCTCGATAATCGGCAGGGCCGTCAGCGAACCTGTCTTGCCTTTGACCTTCCCTTCAGTCAGTTTTTCCACGTACGCTTCGTTGATGCGCGCCGCTCTCTCCAGCAGGCGGGAGTGCAGGTAAAAGACATCACCGGGATACGCCTCGCGGCCCGGCGGCCGGCGCAGCAGCAGGGATACCTGGCGGTAGGCCCAGGCCTGCTTGGTGAGATCGTCGTAGATGATCAGGGCATCCTCGCCCTTGTCCCTGAAATACTCGCCCATGGAGCAGCCGGCGTAGGGGGCCAGGAACTGCATCGCCGCGGAGTCGGCGGCGGGGGCGGCGACGATGATGGTGTGGTCCATTGCATCGTGCTCTTCGAGCTTGCGCATCACCTGGGCGATGGAGGAGTTCTTCTGCCCCACGGCCACGTAGATACACTTAATCCCGGTGCTTTTCTGGTTGATGATGGCATCGATGGCAATGGCCGTCTTTCCGGTCTGACGGTCACCGATGATCAACTCGCGCTGGCCGCGGCCGATGGGCACCATGGAATCGATGGCCTTCAGCCCCGTCTGTACCGGCTGGTCCACCGATTTACGGGTGATGACGCCGGGGGCGATCTTTTCCAGGGGCGAAGTCTCGGTTGTCCCAAGGTCTCCCTTGCCGTCCATGGGATTTCCCAGGGCATCCACCACGCGACCCAGCAGGGCCTCACCAACCGGGACCTCGAGCACGCGGCCGGTACACTTGACCGGGTCACCCTCTGACAGGTGCTGGTATTCACCCAGCACCACCGCACCCACAGAGTCCCGGTCCAGGTTCAGTGCGAGTCCGAAGGTGTTGCCGGGAAACTCCAGCATTTCGTAGGACATCGCATCTTCCAGACCGTGAATACGGGTGATGCCGTCTGTCAGATCGATGATCGTACCTTCGTTCCGGGCTTCGGTTTTCAGTTCGAAATTTTCGATCTTGCTCTTGATCAGTTCACTGATCTCGGATGGATTGAGTTGCATAGTGGCTTCTCGTCTAGATTCCCAATTCGTTCGCCAGTTGCTGCAAGTGACCTCGGACGGAACCGTCGATCACCGTGTCCCCGGCGCGGATGTGGATACCCCCGATCAGATCGGGATCCTCTTCCGTGGTGATGGTGATCTCGCGGCCCAACTTGGCCTTGAGCATTTCAGCGATGTTATTGATCTGGTTCGGCTGGAGTTCGAATGCCGCGCGTACATGAACGTTCACGATACGCTGGCTCTCCGCCTTCAGCTGCTCGAATATCTCCAGGATCTCCGGCAAAACCGGCAACCGGTCGTTCTGCACCAGCAGCCTGACCAGGTTTTTTCCCTCTTCATCCAGCCTTTCGCCGCCGATGTCGAGCATCAGTTCGGTCAGCTTTTCCCGCCCGAACATGGGATCGATGATGTAGGCGACCAACCCGGGGTTCTTTACCGCTTCGGCAAGAAACTGCAGCATCTCCGACCAGGGGTCGAATTTACCTGTCTCTTCGGCACGGGCAAACACCGCTTCGGCGTATGGACGGGCTACTGTTGAATTATCTCCGGCCATGGCAGTGCCTTATATCTCTTTGGCCAGGGCATCGACGATGTCCCGGTTCGCCTCGGCGTCGATCTCTCTTCTGAGAATCTTTTCCGCCCCCGCGACCGCCAGAATGGCAACCTTCTCACGAAGCTGCTCCCGGGCACGGTTGACCTCCTGATCAATCTCCGCCCGGGCCGCGGTAATCAGGCGTTCGCCTTCCGTACGTGCGGCGGTCTTGGCTTCGTCGATAATCGCGGTGCCCCGTTTCTGGGCCTGTGCGACGATGTCTCCGGCCTGAACCTTGGCTTCCTGGAGTACGCCCTTGGCGCGCTCCTCTGCCAGCTCCTGCTCGTGCTGGCCCCGTTCCCCGGCGGCCAGGCCATCGGCAATCTTTTTGCGGCGCTCTTCCAGGGCCCCCATGATGGGAGTCCATACATACTTCATGGTGAACCAGACGAATACCACGAAGGCGGCCAGCTGACCGAATAGCGTCAGATTGATGTTCATCCAGGTATTTCCTCTCTGTCAGTCGAGATGACAGACTGTTTACTCATGCCTAAAGTATCAACCGGCAACGGCGAACAGCACGTACATGGCAAGGCCTACCGCGATCATGGGCACGGCGTCGACCAGACCCATGACGATGAAGAACTGGGTACGCAGCATGGGGATCAGTTCCGGCTGGCGCGCGGCGCCTTCCAGGAAGCGGCCGCCGAGGACGCCGATACCTACTGCGGCACCCAGGGCCCCCAGACCCATCATGATTGCGCCGGCAATATACATCAGTGCTTGTTCCATTGTGGTCTCCCGTTATTTTGGTGAGTTGGTTAACTTGAAAGAGGAAATAAACTAGTACTTGGATCGATCAGTGGTCGGTATGGGCCATTTCCAGATACACGATGGTCAGGGTCATGAAAATGAACGCCTGCAAGGTGATGATCAGGATGTGGAAGATAGCCCAGCCCAGCTGCAGTACGCCTCCCAGCAGGCCCATCGCGATACCAGCACTGTACATGATGGCGATCAGGATAAAGATCATCTCGCCGGCATACATGTTACCGAAGAGTCGCAGGGAGAGAGAGACGGGCTTGGAGACCAGGCTGACGAATTCAAGAATGAAATTGACGGGGATGAACAGCGCCTGGACAACCGGATTCTTGGATGAGAAGGGCTGCAGGGTGAGTTCCCCCAGGAAACCGCCGACTCCCTTGATCTTAAAGGTATAGTAGAAGACCACAATGAACACGCCGATCGCCATACCGAAGGTGGCATTGGGATCGGTGGTGGATACCACCTTCATATAGTGGATACCCAACAGCTTGCTGATCTCGGGTATGACGTCCACCGGCACCAGATCCATCAGGTTCATCAGGAAAATCCAGATAAATATGGTCAGCGAGAGCGGCGCCACCATGGCGTTCTTGGACGAGAAGGAACCGCGCACACTCATGTCGATGAACTCGCAGGTCCATTCCGCGAAATTCTGCATTCCCCCGGGTATGCCTGCGGTGACGTTGTCGGCGACTTTCTTGAAAAAATAGAGGAACAACACCCCGAGAAAAATTGACCAGAACATGGTGTCCACATGGATGGCCCAGAATCCCATCGCCTTGGCTTCCGCCGCGCTGTGGGCAATACCCCAGGAGCCGTCCGGCATCTGGCCAAAGGTGAGGTTGGTCAGGTGGTGTTTGATGTATTCGGCGGAAGTCAGTGTGTCGCCTGCCATTTTGTCATCCGTACCAGGTCGTCGTTAATCCCAAGCGTGTACAACCAGCATTGGTGTGATCTGCACCAGGAGAAACACACCAAACAGCGCCCCGGGGCTCAATGGCTCAAGCCAGATGAATACCCCTGCAAACAATAGAGCGGTCAGCGCAAGTTTTATGAGCTCCGCCCCGTAAAAGCGGCCAAGCAGTCTCGCCGGTTCCTGAGCCCGGTAACGAACGAAGACCCGGGCGGCAAATACAGCGTTGGTCAGGGTCGCGATCATACCGCCGACCAGACCCGACCAGACATGCACCCAGCCGAGAAAGATCAGGAGCAGGGCCGCAATCAGTGTCGTTACCAGCTGCGCCGAAATCAATCGATAGGCCTGACTCGAATTGGCCAGAT
>JAHEHQ010000174.1 GCA_024644505.1 Gammaproteobacteria bacterium | reverse complement strand
CGACGACCTCAAGCAGATATCCGGAATAGGCCCGAGCCTGGAAAAGAAACTCAAGGACAACGGCATCAGAACCATCAGACAGATAGCGGAACTCAGTAATCAGGACATGGAAAAACTGGGAGCCCTGTCAGGTCGCATCAAGCGGGAAAAGTGGGTGCAGCAGGCCAGGAAACTGATATCCTGAGTTTGTCCGCCTATCGTTGTCGGAATGTAACCAATCAGCTCTGCGGAAATGCACCGGCTACAAGTCGGTTGTGGGATGATTTTGGAGGAAATGTTTATAGCATGGATGCCAAAATCAAGCCTACATGGACGTATTCATGGCGTTTTCCGGAAAAATCATCCCTCAACCGACCGACGCTGCCACCATGCTGCATAGTTATATCGGAACTTTCCGGGTCGCGGTTAAAACCGCACTCCCTGACCCTCGGTCCGACAGTTCCGGCGAAACCCCGTTTTCGCGTCAGGAGTCACCCCTGACATAGGCCAAAAGCCTTTTCCTGTCCGCCACCAGGCTTACGTTCTCAACAACCTGACCAAGACTAAGACGCTGTTTTTCCGACATGGTATACATTTGGGTTTCTTTTCTATCGAACAGCTTCCAGATTTTCTTGCCCCGGTATCTCATGTTTTCGTAGTAATCAAGGGTCTTGAACCCTTCACAAACGGTTACCTGCGCGCACACTTTCCGGTACTTCCCCGCGGTAAAACGGCTAACGAAGTGTTCGATAAGCCTACTGCCAACTCCCGCTCCCCGGTGCCCCAAAGCGACATGAAAGTGAAACTCCGGACAGGGGGGGGCCTGGGGCATTTCATTGGCGCTGTTAGATTTGGCGTGTAGCAAAAACTGTAAGGCCCTCGGCCCCAGGCTCAGTGCATAGAAGAACTTTGCGCCTTCCAGAAAACCGTAGGTTGGCAGGGTGAGCTTGAAGGAAATCTCGCCGAACTCCTTCTCGGCAATCCGTTCCGCCGCTTTGTTCCGCCACTCCATCCAGGACAGCTTTCCTTTCTTGGTTTTTACCGGGCTGCCTTCGGCACCGGTGAGATAGCCGACGAGATTGCCCGTTTTCAGATCATCGGCAACATAAAAATATTCCGGTGCATATTTAGCGAAGGGACCGGTGACGATTCTGCCAAAACTGACAGCCCCGGCCTCGGGCATAAGCACAAAGTTTCTACCACCGGGCAAGGCATTGGCCCAGCAAAGCCTGCACACCGCCTCTTCGTCCCTGTCATGGTCGTACAGACGAAAGCCGTAGTTCGCCGATTTCAGGAAGTATTGAGTGTCGGAGGAACCCATCAGTTCACCAGATTACCTGCCGGTCTTCCGCTATTTTAACCACAATAGCCATGGGTTAATAAAACGTCTGTCAACACATTGACCACCACCCCGCCTGATAATCAAGGCTTTCCTGCCCGAAACCGATGGTGACATTGATGTTAGTATGGGGGTTGGAACAGACCCCCCGAACCCCTCCGGCGTCGAACCGCTATGGCAACGGTACTGGATATCAAGGCGCGTGCAATCCGGATATTCTTCAATTTCTGGGGTCGCCTGGGTGGGTATGTCCTGAACTATGGTGTCACTGACGGTCTTGATATCACCCGGGATCTGGCCTATGGACCCGATCCCGGACAGCGGCTGGACGTGTTTCGTCCCAAGCACGCGCGATCCGGTGGTTTACCGATTCTGATTTATTTCCACGGTGGCGGCTGGATCAGCGCCGACAAGCGAATCTACGACGGCATCTGTTCGGTTCTTTCGGGTTACGGATGGGTGACCTTCAACGTCAACTACCGGCTGGCCCCTGAACACAGGTTTCCTGCACCCCTGCAGGACGCGGCCAACGCCATCGAGTGGATCCGGTGCCATGCAGACCGTTATGGGGGGGACGCCTCCAGAATCGTGCTGGGGGGGGATTCCGCCGGTGCGCAGATTGCGGCATGGTATGCCGTGGCCATGCATGACGGGGGCTTGCGCTCGGCAGCAGCCATCGACGATTTCCTGCCTGAAGGCCAGCTGCGGGGGCTGTTGCTCTTCTACGGTGTTTATGACTTCGATACGGTGCGACAGGCGTCGTTTCCTTTCATTGGAATCTACACCCGGAGCCTCCTCGGGGAGGATGAGCACACTTATGCGGAGAACGCCGTTCTGGCTTCGCCCGGCAAACAGGTTACCGCCAAGTTGCCACCGGTGTTTTTGTGTGCGGGGCAAAGGGATGGGCTCTATACCCAAACCGTGGACTTCGCGGCGTTACTTCAGCAAAACGGTGTGGCGTGCAGAGCCCTTCTGCTCCCCAGGAACTATAGAGCCGACCACGGTTTTCTTTTTTTCAGATGGCTGAAATCATCCAAGCGGGCTTTTGCGGAAGTCAGAGCGTTTTTGGGGGATCTGTAACCACAACGGAGACACACCGCGCTCATTCCGCAGAAACATCCCCAAATTTAGTGATACAGTCCCGCCAGAATCCCAGCCAGTACGCCACGGCCGTGCTGGGCCAGGCGCTCCAGAGACCGACCAGGTCGGCATTGGAAACATGGGTGCCAAAGGACCTCGAATCCGGTGGCGCCAGAGTGCGTGCGGGGAATTCCCTGGAGAACTGGCTCAAGCCGGAGGAGAGCATCACCCGGTCAAGGGACCGATCCGGTGTTATATCCGCCACCACTCCCGAAAGGGTAAGAATCGACTTGCGAAACAGAAGCAGGTTATCCGGAAATCCCATCCCGGTCGAAAGCGCAATCCCATCGAGCAGGCGCTGAGACCAGTCAAAACCGGGAAAGCAACCTTGCCGAACCTCGCGCAAGGCGTCGGATACGCAGGAGCGTAGACGGGATTCCTCCGGTTGAGTCCGACCCAGGCGGGAGACGGCGCGGCAGATGCGTGCCTCGTCCAGGGTGAGTGCGCCCAGTATCATCTGCACGAGATCGGTACGCTGGGTCTTGTCCAGGTACCCCACCAGGGTCCAGTCGAATATGGCCAGCTGCCGTTCCGGTGTACAGAACAGGTTGCCCGCGTGAGGGTCCGCGTGGAACCGCGATATCGCAGCCGTATCCCAGAAAGGTTTTGCAACCAGCGCATTGAGCAGGGTATTCGCCAGCATGCTGCAACCACTGGTGCCAATATCCGTATCTGTAACCTTTACCCCATGAATCCGTTCCATTGCCGTCACCTGGCTGGAACAGAAGGGAAGGAGACGGGGTATCACCACTGCCGGATTATCCGCGTAGAAATCCGCGGCCTCGGCCAGGTGCTTCTGCTCCAGTTCAAAGTGCACTTCCTGCTGCAGCAGTCTGCGGACACTGTCCAGCGTCTCCCTGTAATCCAGCGCCGGTAATCCGTGGTGTTCGCATCGCTCCTCGAGAAAAACACCCAGATCCGCCCAGATGTCCAGTTCCCCCATAAGGCGGTCGTTGACACCGGGCTTGAGTATCTTCAACACGCCTTCCCGCGCCTCTCCCGAATCCGGTGTACGCCATCGGAAAGGCAGTACCAGGGCCACGCTGGCCTCCGCCAGGGGCTTGTCGGAGATCTCCAGATCCACATTCCTTCGGAGTTCGCACAGCACGCCCTTGGGTATGTCCCTGGCATGGGTAGTCGGTTTCAGAGACTCGAGACGCTGAAGGCGACCTCTGAGTTCGCCGGACAGCCTGCGTTCCCGGGAAACGATCTGGCCCAGTTTGTGAAGCGTCGGACAGCTGTGGAAAAGGGTGAGGACCCGGTCCGCAAAACTGCATTCGGGGTGCAGTTCCAGCTGCTCCTCAATGATCTCCTCGAGATGGTGCGGGGGTATCTTCTCCAGAAAGTAGCACAACCCTTCCACCAGCAGCGGCCGGTAGGCGGCATAATGCCCGGGCAGAATCTGGTCCACGTCCAGGGACTCCACCAGGGCGCATATACCGGCGTTCGAGGGCTGCGTTTCCAATAGGCTGTCGGTCATGTGCTCTGTTATACCTTAGATCGGGGTACTCTTCCTGCTTTGGTCCATTACACAGGAAACCTTCCATGCCATTAAGCATTATCGGCATCCTCTGCATGACCCGCCTCCCGCGGGTCACTTGATTCTATCCGATTTCCCGGCGTCTACCTTAAATATAGGCGCATTTATCAGGCCCGGTGAGGACAAGACCTCAAATGAAAATTCCACGCCTGAGGTTTGAGAATTGCTATGATGGCCAAACGATCGGAATCAGGCATACCCGTCAACTGAGAACGTTAAGTCCATAGGGGAGGGTTTTGATGAGCGGAAAATCTGGAACACAGAACATGGCGGTATTCTGTGACTTCGAAAACGTGGCGTTGGGAGTGCGGGATGCGAAGTATGCTGCATTCGATATCAGAAAGGTGCTGGAACGACTGCTGCTCAAGGGCAATATCGTGGTCAAGAAGGCCTATTGCGACTGGGAGCGGTACAAGGAGTTCAAGGCGGCGATGCACGAGGCCGCCTTCGAGTTGATCGAAATACCCCACGTGCGCCAGTCCGGCAAGAACTCTGCCGACATTCGCATGGTGGTGGACGCGTTGGACCTCTGTTATACGAAATCCCATGTGGATACCTTTGTCATCGTCAGTGGTGATTCCGATTTTTCAGCACTGGTGAGCAAGCTGAGGGAAAACAATAAACTGGTGATTGGTATAGGTGTGAAGAATGCCACCTCCGATCTCCTGACTTCCAATTGTGACGAATTCATCTACTATGACGATCTGGTGCGTGGATCGGAAAAACAGCGCCGCACCAGCAAGAAAAAGACCGCCAAGAAAACGGCCAGGAAGAGCGCTGAGCAGTTTGAAGAGGAAAAGAAGCAGACAGCGCTCGATCTTGTCATTGAGACCGTCGAGGATCTGTTCGAAGAACGCGGCGAAGAGGAAAAGGTCTGGGGCTCCATGGTCAAACAGGCACTGAAGCGGCGCAAGCCCGGTTTCAGCGAGGGCTATCACGGCTTTCGCACGTTTGGGAAGCTCCTGGAGGAGGCCCAGACACGAAAACTCCTGGAGCTGGAGTTCGACGAAAAATCCGGCGGCTACATCATCAGGAGCTTCTCCCACGACGAGTAGTAACGAAGATCGTGGTCCAAATGCGTTAACGACAGCATGGAATCAGGAGGTAGCGCAACGCAGTGAGCAGTTGCCGAGCACAAAGAAGCAGGGGTTAAAAAGGCATCGATTCTTTTCCAGTCCCGCGTTTCGCTGCGCTCAGCACAGGCTACAATTTCTGTTTGGCCACCGAACAACCTTTATGCCTAAAGACCCTATCGTCTTTACCTTTTTTCTGATCTTCACAGGGGCCGCGGTATTGGCCACTGTGGCCATGTTCGCACGCCAGTCATTGCTGGTGGCCTATATCGCCCTCGGTGTGCTGCTCGGACCCTGGGGTTCGGGTATGGTCCAGGACCCGGCGATATTCAAGGAAGTCGCCCATATCGGCATCATGTTCCTCCTGTTTCTCCTGGGCCTGGATCTGCAGCCCCAGGAGCTGCTGCGAACCCTTAAGCAATCCACCACCGTTACGTTCGTCAGTGCTCTGCTTTTTGCGGTGATAGGCTTCGCCATCGGCTGGGCCTTCGGTTTCAATCTCCGGGAGAATCTCATGGTCGGTGCGGCAGCCATGCTTTCGAGCACCATCCTGGGCGTCAAACTGCTGCCGACGACCACGCTGCACCATCAGCGTATGGGTGCCATCATTATCAGTATCCTGCTGCTGCAGGATCTGATGGCCATCGTGGTGCTGTTGATCCTGAAGGGTTATGGCCAGGGGAATACCCCTTTCTACGAACTGGCGCTGGTTCTGCTCTATCTTCCGGCGCTGGCTCTGTTTGCCTACGGTGTGGCGCGTTACCTGTTGTTCCCACTGTTAAGCCGTTTCGACAAGATTCAGGAGT
>JAHEHQ010000173.1 GCA_024644505.1 Gammaproteobacteria bacterium | reverse complement strand
AGTTATGCATGTGACCAATGCAGGGAATGGGTGCCCCGGCCGAAACCCTTCGCGGGCTGACCGGATAATCCTTTTCACTCCTTTACAAGTGGGGCCCCCTGGCCCGACCGAGGATCGCTGACATGTTCTTAAAAGAGATTTCAGATTCGTCCGGCCGTCAGACTTATGGCTTGGGCGCTATCGGGCTGGCGGCGCTTTTTTATCTGGGTCCCGTGTGCGCCGACCCCATCATGGAAGGGCAGCGCAGCCATCCGGTTACGGCGGAAAACGGTATGGTGGCCACCAGTCATTACGAAGCCTCCCGCGTGGCGCTCGATGTACTGAAGTCCGGGGGGAATGCCATTGACGCGGCGGTGACAGCCGGGTTCGTGCTGGCGGTCACCCAGCCCCGTTCGGGCAATATCGGCGGCGGGGGATTCATGCTGATCTCTTCGGAAAAGAGCGGTGAAGTGGTCGCCATCGACTACCGCGAGAAGGCGCCCAAAGGGGCCTTCGAAAACATGTTCCAGGATCAGGAGGGCAATGTCGTCAAGGCGCGGAGCCGCTTTACCCACCTGTCTGCCGGGGTGCCGGGAACCGTGGCGGGTCTGGCCCTGGCGTTGGAAAAATTCGGAACCCTCTCTTTGCCCGATGCGCTGGCGCCGGCCATAAAACTGGCTGAAGAAGGTTTCGAGGTACCCGGACGTTTCAGTGACGGTCTGAAGACGGGGCAGGAGCGGCTCCGGAAATGGCCTTCCAGCGAGGCGGTTTTCTACAAGCCCGACGGCGGGTTCTATGAACCCGGCGAACTGTTTCGCCAACCGGATCTGGCCGCTACGCTTCGCCGTATCTCCGATCGGGGTGTAGAGGGATTCTACCAGGGCGAGACGGCGCGCCTCATAGTGGATGACATGGAAAGGCACGGAGGCCTGATCACCCTGGAGGATCTGCGGTCTTACCGCCCGGTGATCAGGGAGCCGGTCAAAGGCAGTTATCGGGGGTACGACATCTACTCCATGTCGCCGCCCAGCTCCGGCGGGGCACACATCGTTCAGATACTCAACATGCTCGAGGCCTACCCGGTCGGGAGATACGGACACAATTCCGCGCGGACCATACACCTGATGGCCGAGGCGATGAAGCGGGCCTACGCGGACCGCTCAAGGTATCTTGGTGATTCGGATTTCGTGGAGGTGCCCCTCTCGGGCATCACCTCTAAATCCTATGCCGAAGCGTTGCGGCAGGGAATCGATCCCTTCCTTTCGACCCCCAGCGAAGCGTTGGGTCCGGGCGATCCGCTCCCTTACGAAAGCGGGGAGACCACCCATTTCTCCATTGTCGACAATATGGGAAACGCCGTTTCCAACACCTATACGATAAACTTCAGCTACGGCTCAGGCATTGTGGTTCCGGGGGCGGGGTTCATATTGAACAATGAGATGGATGACTTCAGCGCCAAACCGGGTGTACCCAACGCCTATGGTCTGCTGGGCGGCAAGGCCAATGCGATTGAACCGGAAAAGCGGATGCTCAGCTCCATGTCGCCGACGATCGTCAAGCGGGATGGCAGGAACTTTCTGGTCACGGGCAGTCCCGGGGGGTCCCGCATCATAACCACCACGCTGCAGGTCATCATGAATGTGATCGATCACGGTATGAATATCCAGAGCGCGGTAAATGCCCCGCGTATTCATCATCAGTGGCTGCCGGAGGAGATCAGGATCGAAGAGGGGATCAGTCCCGACACGGTGGATCTGCTGCGCGGCAAAGGGCACAAGGTCGTGCAGAAACCGGCAATGGGCGCGATCCAGAGCATCGTGATCGGGGACGGCGCCTTCCATGGCGCGGCGGATCCCCGTCGAAGCACTTCATCCGCCATGGGTTTCTGAAACCTGCCAGGGGAGAAAACATGGGATGAGCTTTACGCCGCAGGAGATCATAGATTACTGGTATTCACCCCGCCTGCGGCCTCAATGGTTCCATTCGACGAGGGAGATCGACCGGGAGATCGCAGAACGCTATGGGGCTCTCTGGGAAGAGGCGATGGAGGGCGGGCTGGACGGCTGGATGGATACCCCCCAGGGGTGCCTGGCGCTGGCGATCGTGCTGGATCAGTTTCCGCTGAACATGTTCCGCGGGGATAAGAAATGCTTCAGCTCGGAGTCCATGGCGATTGCGGTGGCAAAACACGCGATCGGCAACGGGCTCGACAAGCTGATTGGAAAAGATCATCTGACATTCCTTTATATGCCGCTGATGCACAGCGAGGATCTCGAGGACCAGGAGTGTTCAGTGCGGATGTACAGGGCGGCTGGGCTGCGGGAGAATGCGGCGTTTGCCGAACATCACCGGGATATCGTCAGAAGGTTTGGTCGTTTTCCCCACCGTAATGAGATACTGGGTCGAGAAAGTACCGAAAAAGAAGTAGAGTATCTGAATTCGAAAGAAGCTTTCATGGGGTGACAGGTGAGGCTACTGATCGTTATTGCAGGGCTGCTGATCGGGGGATCGGCCTGGGCCAACCAGGAATCCGAACCCGCTCAACAATATTTCCCGCAACAGATAACCGCAAAGAAGCTGCTGGTGTATTGTTCCTCCAGCGCCATGACCAGGACAGGACGGGACCGGCGGCAGTATTGCGCCGGTTTTGTCAGCGGGGTGGAGGAGTCCGTCAGGCTGCTGGGCGGCGGTTCATCGAAATCGGTGTTTCGCATCTGCGTTCCCGAGGGGGTAAGCGCCCGCAAGATCGCAGAGGGCTATGTCGACTACGCCCATGCAAAGCAGCGCAGCATGGATCAGCCCGCGGCAGCGATGGTTATCGAAGCACTGCAGGACAGGTATCCTTGCAGTTACTAATAGTAGGGAACCACCTGCACGGCGTTGGCCTTCCAGGTGCGAGAACCTGCTGAGTCAACCGATTACGCCAGATCCTTGATGAAGACCTTGGAGTTGCGCTGATAGTTGTAGAGCCTGCGTTTTGCCACGGGCAGCGCCTTGACCGGCAGTCCTGAGAATCCTCTCTCCCGGAACCAGTGCGCCGCGCGTGTGGTAAGCACGAACAGCCTGCGGATGCCCAGTCGGTTCGCCTGCTGTTCCATATGATCCAGCAGGAGGTCCCCCCGCCCACCGGTCCGGTAGTCCGGGTGAACGGCGACGCAGGCAAGCTCAGCGGTATTTTCCTTTTCATAGCAGTACAGGGCGGCGCAACCGATTATCATGCCGTCGAGTTCCACCACGACAAAACGCTCGATCTCCGTCTCCAGGAGTTCCCGTGAGCGGCGTACCAGAATGCCGGACTCTTCAAGGGGTTCGAGCAAGGCCAGAATGCCGGCCACGTCCTCTATACGGGCCGTGCGTATCTCTTCGTAGTGCTCCGCCGTGAGCATGGTGCCCACGCCGTCGCGGGTAAACAGTTCCCGGAGCAGCACCCCGTCCATCTGTCGCCTCAACAGGTGGATTCTCTTGACCCCCCGCCGGCAGGCATGAATGGCACCCTTGAGATGCTGCCTCAGTTCTTCCGACATCCCCCTGCGGCGTTTCAGGATGGATTCCAGTTCTCTGGGAATCAGGTTGGTAATGGTTCTGCCCCTTGAGTCCTTCAGGGCCGGTCCCTCGAGCAGTGATATCAGTTTGTCCGCGCCAAGCGACACGGCAACGGATCTCGCGACATCCGCGGCACTCAGATTGAACACTTCGCCGGTTGGGGAATAGCCCAGGGGCGGTATCAGGGCGATGGCGCCTGAAGCGATGACATGGTGTATGGCATCCGAGTCGATACGGCGAACCTCCCCGGTATGGCAGTAGTCGACCCCGTCGTGGATGCCGATAGGCTGGGCGGTGACGAAATTCCCGGACACGACGCGGATCTTGGCGCCTGCCATGGGTGAGTTCGCGAGTCCGAGTGAGAGCAGTGCCTCGATCTCCACCCGCACCGCGCCGGCTGCCTCCTTGACACAGGCGAGGGCGGCGTCATCGGTCACCCTCAACCCGTTGATGTAGCGCATCTCGGCCTTGCGCAGCGCCAGGCGCTCCACGATCTGGGGGCGGGCGCCATGCACCAGCACAACGCGTATCCCCATGCCCTGCAGAAGTGCAATGTCGTGGATGAGACTGGGAAAGTTTCCGTCAGCCACCGCCTCCCCGCCAAAATAAATGACGAATATCCCGCCACGATGGGCATGTATGTAAGGCGATGAGCTGCGAAACCACTCGACGAATGGATCGGGTGGGATTTTTACCGTTTTTTTTGCCACGGGGATGTATCCTAGGTTGGCACAACCCCCTAATCTATACCGCATCGGGGATGAAGAACAGGCTGACACCAACATTGTTTCAAGCCGGGCGAGGAAAATTCCACAGGAAACGGCTCCCGCTATTGGGCATGTTGCTGTTGCTTGCCGGATGCAACGAATCGGAACTTGTGGAGATCCGGGTCGATGGGGCGCGCGCATGGGTTGAGATTGCGGATACAGATCAGCGCCGCCGAACGGGCCTGATGCACCGTCAGGAACTGGGGAGAGACGAGGGTATGCTGATGGTTTTTCCGGTACCCAGGATCCAGCAGATCTGGATGCTCAACACGCCAATTCCCCTCGACGTGGGCTTCTTTGATGCCGACGGTGTGCTGCTCAATACTGTCTCCATGTCACCCGATGGCGGCAGGACGATTCACGAATCGACCGGACCGGCGCTCTATGCACTGGAGATGAACATCGGTTGGTTTGGGAATAATGGAATAGCCCCGGGTGCGCGGCTGAGTCTGCCCTATGTGATTGAGGGGAGGTAAGGGGCAAGAGTGAGCGGTGAGCAGTCGGCAGTTAGCAGTGGGCAGTCGGTAGTCAGTAGAGACAATACTGCAAACTGCAAACTGCAAACTGCAAACTGCAAACTGCAAACATCCTCTATCGGTCAATACAGAAACGTCTGACCAGTGCGCGGATCATTTTCACCATCGGCTCGATGCGATCCAGCGCCAGGTATTCGTCCGGCTGGTGGGCCTGATCGATATCTCCGGGGCCCAGTATGAGGGTTTCCATTCCGAGTTGCCGGAAATAGGGACCTTCCGTACCAAAGGCGACGGACCCGGCGGGGTGGCCGGTGAGCGCTTCGGCGGCTTTTACGATGTCGGCTGCGGCGGGGGTTTCCATGGCCGCAATACCCGAGAACGGAGACTCCATCTGCAGTTTCAGCCCGGAGTCGGCCAGAAGCCTCTCCAGTCTGTCCGAGAGTTCCGCGCGCAGGTCATCCAGTTCCATCCCGGGCAACGGGCGTATGTCGAATTGCAGCTCGCATTCTGCACAGATACGGTTCGGGTTGTCGCCGCCATGGATGTGGCCCAGGTTCAAGGTCGGTACCTCGACTTCGAACATGGGATTCCTGTACCGGGCCTGCATCTCCTGTCGCCATGTCATGATCTCGCCGATGACCCGGTGCATACCTTCCAGGGCGCTCACCCCCAGTGCCGGGTTGCTCGAATGACCCGAACGCCCAACCAGCCGGACGGTTTCCATGGCGATGCCTTTGTGCATGCGTATCGGCCTCAATCCCGTGGGTTCGCCGATAACCACATGGCGCCCCAGCTTCCTGCCCGCATCCACCAGGGCCTGGGCGCCGCACATGTTGCTCTCCTCATCGGCCGTGGCCAGCAGGATCAACGGCTGTTTCAGGCTCGAAAGATCCAGTTCACGCACGGCCTCGATCACCAGGGCAAAGAAGGCCTTCATATCCGACGTGCCAAGACCATAGAGCCTGTCGTCGCGGCAGGTCAGAACGAACGGATCGCTGCTCCAGCGGCTGTCGTCAAAAGGGACAGTGTCCGTATGGCCGGACAGAATCAGCCCTTTGTCCCCCTGACCGGCACTGGCGATCAGGTTCGATTTCCCGGGATGGTCCGGGACCG
>JAHEHQ010000172.1 GCA_024644505.1 Gammaproteobacteria bacterium | reverse complement strand
CATCCTTGAGTGCAATACTGATTGCCTCACCGATACCCCGGGTACCACCCGTTACTAATGCGACTCGTCCCATCTCAATCTCCTGTATAAAGAATGGTTTTGTGATTTCTTGTTAATGTTTCCGAAGCCCGATCATCATCCCGATACTCGGAGGATCGCCATTTCTATACTAAAAACTGGTTGAATTCCAGAGATGCACCTGGTTCAAGTTACCAGGGACCACCTCCCGAATCACATCAAGCGGAAGATTTGATCCAATTTCACGGCGCTTGAGCGAAACATCAATTCAATAAAGACTCTCGACTGAAGTTGCAACGAAAGAACACAGGATCTATCCCAGGTCTTTCGTTCAAACCTATCTTGCCGTCGTAATGAACACCGACAGAATAGTGGAACCATCAACTTTCTGCCAGACCCTATTGAAGAAATTTATGATACCCCCGTTGCCTCACTTTCATCTCCACCTGATCATCAGGGATATTTCAATTCCACCCCACACCCGGGTAAACTGTTAAATTGTGCTAAGTCCAGAATCGGAGGCTAGTGGCGAAATCGATGCCCGTCCCCAGAGTAATCAAGAAGTATCCCAACCGCAGGCTTTACGACACCGAGCTCAGCCGCTACATCACCCTCAGCGATATTCATGATCTGGTGATGAACGGGACCGAATTTCAGGTGGTCGACACCAACGACGGTGAAGACCTGACACGCTCGATTCTGCTGCAGATCATGCTGGAGGAAGAATCCGGGGGGCAGCCCCTGTTCAGCCCGAAAATGCTCGGTCAGATCATCCGGTTCTACGGTGGAACCGCGCAGGGACTGTTCGGACGCTACCTTGAGGAAAGTCTGTCCCTGTTTGCACAGCAGCAGGAGCAGTTGTTGGGATCCCTGGGAAAGGATCCCATGGAAGCCATGACGGAGCTTGCACGGAGAAACATGTCCATTCTCTCGGATATGCAGACGAGTTTTCTGAAGGCCGCAGGCTTCAGAGGCCCCAAAGACTCGGTGGACTGACCCCCGAAGAAGCCCCCTCAACCCCGGAATCGGGGCGCCCGCAGTCACAGGTTGTTTGCTCATGTACCGGGGCAACACTTTGTGCGCTGCACAATTTTCCTTCGGGCCTCTTGACACCACACCCAACAAGATTTATGCTGCACCGCAACAATGCTGCAACGCGTCAAGCGATTTGTGAGGTAACCGCCATGAGCAACACAACTGAAAATCTGGAAATGCTGAAAGACCTGGGTAACACCGGGTTCGAAAACATCCGCGCCCTGGGCGAACTGAACCTGCGAACCTGGGAAAAGCTGATCGAGCAGCAGATGGGCGGATTCGGCCTCTGGGTCAACACCGGTATTGCACAGGTAAAACTGATCACCGAAACCAGCGATTATGCAGATCTCGTCAAGGGCCAGACGGAATTGAACAAGCAGTTCGGCGAGAGTCTGAACGAGAAAGGCCGTCAGGTCATGGCCCTCTCCGGTGAAGCCGGCGACGAGTATCGTGCCTGGTTCGAGAACGGTGTCAACAAGCTGACCGGAAAAGTCGACGAGGTCGTTGACATAGCGGCCTGAGACTGAATTCGACTCGGGAGAGAATCGGTATGACACAGAACAGGCGCACTGCAGTTGTCACCGGTGGTATCGGGGGCATTGGAACCGTCATCTGCCAGCGACTGGCAAAAGACGGGCACCAGGTCGTAGCTACCTACCATCCCTCCGAAGAGGACAAGCTGGGGGAATGGTCCAAAGCCCAGGAAGCTCTGGATCTGGAGATCGGCCTCATCGGGGGTGATGTCTCTTCAGCAGAAGACGGCGCACGCATGATGTCAGAGGTGGAACAGCGTTTTGGCCCGGTGGACATACTGGTCAACTGCGCCGGCATCACCCGCGACGGCACCATGAAGCGCATGGTTGCTGAGCAGTGGGACGCCGTTATTCAGACCAATCTCAACAGTGTTTTTTACATCACCAAGCCGGTTTGGGAGGGCATGTTGGAACGGGGCTACGGCCGCGTTATCAATATCTCTTCCCTCAACGGTCAGCGGGGCCAGTTCGGACAGGCCAACTATTCGGCGGCAAAAGCCGGGATGCATGGGTTTACGATGGCACTGGCCCAGGAAGGCGCCGCCAAGGGCATCACCGTCAACACGGTGTCGCCCGGCTACGTGAAGACCGCAATGACCGACGCCATACGCGAAGACATCCGGGAAGCCATCGTGGGGGGCATACCGATGCGAAGAATGGCGCTTCCGGAAGAGATCGCATCGGCGGTGGCGTTTCTGGCCGGGGACGATCAGGCCTATATCACAGGTGCCAATATTCCGATCAACGGTGGACTTTTCATGCATTAATCCTCCTCTCTCAACTTCAATGAGAGTTTTGCCCGGCTCCCAGCCGGGCTTTTTTTAAAAGACAAATTATGGTCGAAACGATGGAAAAGCGACCCCGACAAAAAAGCAGCGAAAAAGCATTGACGAAAGCCTCTCCGTCAATGGTCCGGGAGGCTGAAAAGGGGTATCGTATTCGTTATCCCCGGTACCTCTATCCGGCTCTCACCATTTCAAGATCCTAAGACCTGTTACAAGGGGGTTCACAATGTCAGAACAGGTAGTTAACGCGGAAAAACTCATGCAAAGGGCCCGTCAATCGCTCGCCGCCACGGAACAGGCGCTCAAGACCGCGATAAAGAGCCTGAGAGACAAAACGGTGGACGGCGGACGAATCTCCTCGTCCAAGCTGGACGAATGTCAGCTGGTCTCCTATGAAACCGCGCTTTCGGCAGCGGAAGCCGCCGGCGCCTGGTTTGCACTGGATTATGCCGAACGAACCCGTGAGGAAAGAGGTGACTCCGGCGACACCCTGACCATCGAGGATCGCTGTGCACTGATCTTCACCGCCGAGGCCATTGAATCCATTCGTGCCCGTCTGGAACTGCGCCCCGAAGACTACGGACTGAGCCGCGAGACCCTGGCCGAAACACTGGACAGCGAAGCGCTGCAGAGTTTCTGCGCGGAGCAGCTCGCGGTGGAACGCGTCGCTGCGCTCGGTAAAGAGATCGCGGACATGGACGGCAATACCGGCGCCTACATGCTCGACGAAGACCACGAGATGATGCGCGATACGTTTCGCAAATTCGCCACCGACGTGGTCATGCCCCTGGCGGAGGAGATCCACCGCCACGATCTGATCATACCGGAAGAGATTCTGGGGGGGCTGACCGAACTCGGATGCTTCGGGCTCTCGATTCCCGAGCGCTATGAAGGCCTGCAGCCGGACGACCAGGAAGACAACATGGGCATGATAGTGGTCACCGAGGAGTTGTCGCGGGGATCACTGTGTGCCGCCGGGTCCTTGATCACCCGCCCCGAGATTCTCTCCCGCGCCCTGCTCAAGGGCGGTACGGAAGCGCAGAAGCAGAAATGGCTGCCGAAGCTGGCAATGGCCGATCCCCTGTGTGCGGTCGCGGTGACCGAACCCAACTATGGATCCGACGTGGCCGGCATGCGCTGCAAGGCAACTCGCACCGAGGGTGGCTGGCTCATCGACGGCGCCAAGACCTGGTGTACCTTCGGCGGCAAGGCCGGGGTGCTGCTGCTGCTCGCCCGCACCGACCCGGATCTGTCCAAGGGACACCGCGGGCTGTCCATGTTCCTTGTCGAGAAACCCTCCACGGACGGACACGAGTTCAAGCATAAGCAGGAGGGCGGCGGCGCCATAACCGGAAAGGCAATAGCTACTATCGGTTACCGGGGCATGCACTCCTACGATGTCTTCTTCGACAACTATTTCGTACCTGACGAGAACCTGCTAGGCGGTCCGGACGGCGAAGGAAAAGGTTTCTATTTCACCATGGCCGGTTTCTCCGGCGGGCGCATCCAGACCGCGGCGCGGGCCGTGGGTCTTATGCAGGCCGCCTTTGAAAAGGCCGTCTCCTACGCCAACGAGCGTCAGGTTTTCGGAAAACCCATCGCCGCTTACCAGTTGACCCAGACCAAGCTTGCCCGCATGGCCGCCTATCTGCTGGCGAGCCGCCAGTTTACCTATTCCGTAGGCCGCCTGATGGACGAGGGCAAGGGTGAAATGGAGGCCAGCATGGTGAAGTTCTTCACCTGCAAGACAGCCGAGTGGGTGACCCGCGAGGCCCAGCAGATACACGGCGGCATGGGTTACGCGGAGGAAACCGCGGTCAGCCGTTATTTTCTGGATGCCAGGGTGCTCTCCATTTTCGAGGGCGTCGAGGAGATCCTGGCGCTCAAGGTCATCGCGCGATCACTGATCGAAAAGGCCGGAGATAACTAACAATCAAGTGAACTGAAAATCCCATGTTCGGATGACCCCATGGAAACAGCGAGAGGTTTTGACGATGAGCAGCGATAAAAAAGAGGTAAAACGCGACCGTCCTTGGCTGATGCGCACTTACTCGGGGCATTCCTCGGCAAAGGCATCCAACGAACTCTACCGTACCAATCTCTCCAAGGGCCAGACAGGCCTGTCCGTGGCCTTCGATCTCCCCACCCAGACAGGATACGACGCCGATCATCCCCTGGCCCACGGTGAAGTGGGCAAGGTGGGGGTGCCCATCGGCCACATCGGGGATATGGAGGCCCTGTTCAACCAGATCCCCCTGGACAAGATGAACACCTCCATGACCATCAATGCCACGGCCGCCTGGTTGCTGTCGCTTTATATCGCCGTGGCGGAGCGGCAGGGGGTCGCGCCATCCCAGCTCCAGGGAACGACCCAGAACGATATCATCAAGGAGTATCTCTCACGGGGCACCTACATTTTTCCACCGGAGCCTTCGGTAAGACTGACCACCGATGTCATCAGCTACACCGTCAATCAGATTCCAAAATGGAACCCCACCAATATCTGCAGCTACCACCTGCAGGAAGCGGGAGCCACACCGACTCAGGAACTGGCCTACGCCCTGTCCACCGCCATCGCGGTCCTGGACGCCATCCGGGATGCCGGCCAGATAGACGGCGATGCCTTTGCCAACGTGGTGGGCCGAACCTCATTTTTCGTGAACGCCGGCATCCGCTTCGTGGAAGAGTGCTGCAAGATGCGGGCATTCGTGGAGATGTGGGACCGGCTGACCAGGGAAAGGTACGGCGTCGAGGATCCGAAGCTGCGCCGCTTCCGCTACGGGATACAGGTCAACTCCCTGGGCCTCACGGAATCCCAGCCGGAAAACAACGTCCAGCGCATCGTACTCGAAATGCTCGCCGTTACCCTGTCGAAAAAGGCCAGGGCCCGGGCCATCCAGCTGCCTGCATGGAACGAGGCACTGGGTCTGCCCAGGCCCTGGGACCAGCAGTGGGCACTGCGCATGCAGCAGGTGCTGGCCATGGAAACCGACCTGCTCGAGTACGGCGACATCCTGGACGGATCGCCCATTATCGACGCCAAGGTACAAGAACTGATCCAGGGCGCGGAAGAGGAAATGCAACGTGTGCAGGAAGAGGGCGGTATGGTGCAGGCGGTGGAGACCGGCTACGTCAAGCGTCAGCTCGTCACCAGCCACACGGCGCGCATGCGTGACATAGAGGCCGGCAGCCTGAAGATCATCGGCGTCAACTGCTTCACCGAAACCGCGGAATCCCCCCTTACCTCCGGCACGGACAGCGGCATCATGAAGGTTGATGCCGCCGCCGAACGCGAGCAGATAGAGCGTCTGAGGGCCTTCCGCGCCGCGCGCAACACAGCGGAAGCGGAATCCGCAATCAGTCAGCTCAAAGAGGCCGCCCGCAGTGGGGTCAATATCATGGATGCGTCCATCCGGTGTGCCCACGCGGGTGTCACCACGGGCGAGTGGAGCAATGAACTCCGAGGCATCTTCGGGGAATACCGCGCCCCGACGGGTATCGATATCTCC
>JAHEHQ010000171.1 GCA_024644505.1 Gammaproteobacteria bacterium | reverse complement strand
GGCGGATCAGAGGTATCGCTTGCCTACGCAGCGCACACCGACGTGGCATCCCCCGCCTTGCTTTGGGCGACAGCCACGTTGGGTAACACCCTGGGGGGTATCAGCAGCTGGGTTCTGGGATGGTGGCTGGCGCGCCGCTATCCTGGAGACAACCCCGTTAAACCAGAACACCGCAAAGCGCTGGAGCGCATACGCCGGTTCGGCGGTCCAGTGCTGCTTTTTTCGTGGCTGCCCCTCATCGGGGACCCTTTGTGCCTGGCGGCAGGCTGGGCGGGCATACGATTTCCGCTTTCCATCCTTTATATAGGATTGGGAAAGGGGCTGCGTTACGGACTGCTGTTGTTTATGCTTCCCGTTGCAGCATGAAACCTGTAAAAAGATCCTTATCATGAGCCACACACTGCTGATAATCGAAGACGACGCCAGCCTGAATCAGATGCTGCAACTCCATTTCGAGGATGCGGGGTATCGGGTCGAGGGTGTCAAAAGCTGCACGGGCGGGCTCGGACTGCTGAGAAAAAGTGCCTTTGACCTGATTCTCCTCGACCAGCAGTTGCCTGACGGGACCGGGCTCGAGTTGTTGCGACAGCTCTGTTCCGAAGACCCGGGGCAGGCCATCGTGATGATGACGGGCCAGCACGACCTGGAACTCGCGATTCAGGCGATCAAGGAAGGCGCCGCCGATTTCATTCACAAGCCGATCAAAATCGACCAGTTGCAGATCGTGGTCGACCGGGTATTGGAGAACCGGCGACTTTCCAGAGAGGTGGAGGCGCTGCAGCCGGACCCCCTGGACAGGGTGGAGCAGCGCGGCCTGATCGGACGCAGTGAGGCCATGTTGCAGGTCAGCAAGGAGATCGCCCTGTGCGCCACCAGCAATGCCAATGTGCTCATCGGCGGCGAATCCGGCACCGGCAAGGAGGTGGTGGCCAGGCTCATTCACACCCATTCCGGGCGTAGCGGCCCTTTTGTCGCCGTAAACTGCGCCGCCATCGTGGATACCCTGCTGGAGAGCGAGCTGTTCGGCCACGAGAAAGGTGCCTTCACCGGTGCGGTGGGCAGAAAACCCGGCAAATTCGAACTGGCCCAGGATGGTACCCTTTTTCTCGATGAGATAGGCGAGCTGGCGCCACAGCTTCAGGCAAAACTGTTGCGTGCGATCCAGGAACAGGTGTTCGAGCGGGTGGGTGGGACACAGCAGATAACCACCAATGCGCGCATCATCGCCGCGACCCACCGAGACCTTTTCGCCGAGGCCGCCGCCGGCCGGTTTCGGGAGGACCTGGCGTACCGCCTGAAGGTCGTCTCCATACAGCTGCCGCCGCTGCGCGAACGCCGGGAGGACATACCCCTGCTGGCCAAGGCGCTCATGGAAAGGATCGCCCACAAGATCCACAAACCCGTGCTTCAGATCACCGACCAGGCCCTTGCCAAGCTCCAGTCCCATGACTGGCCCGGCAATGTCCGGGAGCTGGAGAATCTATTGACTCAGGCCCTGGTCCAGGCCCGGGCCAATGTTCTGACACCCGATCTGCTCCCGTTTCGGGAATCCAGCGCGCCGCCACCCCCAGACCCTCCCACCGAGGCGGACACGCTCCCGGTTCTGCGTACCCTGGACCAACTGGAGGCGGAGCACATTCAACGGGTGCTGAATCATACCGGCGGGCACAAGGGAAAAAGCTGCGACATCCTCGGCATATCCCGGCCCGCACTGGACCGCAAAATCAAAAAATACGAGCTGACCCTGCCCTGATCTTTCGAGACCGTGGATTTGCCACTGCCAGGCGTACCCTTTAGCATTGAGTTTTTTAGCGGAAAGCACCCTGATGTCCGACCAGACACTGCGAATCGCCACCCGTAAATCCCCCCTGGCCATGTGGCAGGCCGAACACGTTGCGCAGCGGCTGCGCGAAGAGCACATCGATCTCAAGGTGGAACTGGTGGGCATGACCACCCAAGGGGACCGGATCCTGGATTCTCCGCTGGCCAAGATCGGCGGGAAAGGGCTGTTCGTAAAGGAGCTGGAGAAAGGCATACTCGAAGGAGTCGCCGACATCGCGGTGCACTCCATGAAAGATGTGCCGGTCGGGCTGCCCGAGGGTCTCCACCTGGCTGTCATCCTGGAGAGGGAAGATCCCAGGGATGCCTTTGTCTCCAATGCGTATGCATCCATCGACGAGCTGCCTTCCGGGGCGATCGTGGGCACTTCCAGCCTGCGCCGACAGTGCCAGCTGGCCGACCGCCGCCCGGATCTGGAGATCAGACCGCTCAGAGGCAATGTGAATACCCGGCTTCGCAAGCTGGATGCGGGGGAATACCAGGCCGTCATCCTGGCCGCGGCTGGCCTTCGCCGTCTCGGATTCAGGCAGCGCATCAGTGCTTTCCTGGAACCCGAACAATCCATCCCGGCTGTCGGGCAGGGTGCGATCGGTATCGAATGCCGGGTCGATGACGAGCGGGTGAACAAACTGATTGCACCCCTTCACGATCAGGAGACGGCCAGCTGCGTCCTCGCGGAACGCGCGATGAACAACCGTCTCATGGGGGGGTGCCAGATACCCATTGCCGGCTACACGGTGCTCAATCATGGAACCCTCTACATGCGAGGACTGGTGGGTGAGCCTGACGGCAGCCGCATCATGCGCGCGGAGGCGAGCGCGCCCCTGGATCAATGGGAATCACTCGGAGAATCCGTGGCGGAGGATCTGCTGGGCCAGGGCGCGGACCAGATCCTCAGTTCCCTCTACCGGGAGTGATCGCAGGCAGTTCAAACTGCGACCTGTCGGGTGCGGGAATACTGGTTACCCGGGCTGCCCACCAGGCCGGACCTTTGTGTGATCTCATCAGAATCCACCACGGCAGAGCGTTGCGGTTTCCCGCCATAGAAATTACCGGACCGAAGGATCCCGAGCTGGCCGGAAAGCTGCTGGCTGCTGTCGAGGATTTCGATATCGTCGTGTTCATCAGCCCGAATGCCGTGTCCAGGTCTGTCAGACTGCTCCCCGTCGGCGGCATACCGCCTGCCGTGAAGATCGCCGCGGTGGGCCGGGGAACGGGTAACTGCCTGGCTGAAGCCGGCATTTCAGTGGACCTGATACCGGAAGGGCGTTTCGACAGCGAAGCCCTGCTCGGCTCACCGGCGCTTCACGCGCCGGCGGGAAAGCGCATTCTTATCGTGCGGGGAGAGGGGGGTCGTGCGCTGCTCGGCGATACCCTCTCGGAGCGGGGTGCGATGGTGACCTATGCCGAGGTATACCGACGCCGCTGCCCGACAGGGGATGCCTCACAACTGCTGAAGACCTGGGACCGGGACGTGGACCTGGTGACCGCGACAAGCCGCGAGGTCCTGGAAAATCTGTTTCATATAATCGGACCGGAGGGTGCCGGGCAGCTGCGCCGCACCCCGCTCGTCGTAATATCCGAGCGCATGCGCAGGCTTGCAGTAGAATTGGGATGCCGAAAGATCAGTGTGGCCCGACGCGCCGACGACCTGGCTGTTTTCGAGGCAATCTGCGGCATGCTTGGCAAAATCGGATGACAGCCGTCAGCCAGGAACTTTGCCGCCCGTATGCCCAATGACGCATAATTCAGGGATACCCGCAATGCAACCCGGTGGAATGGATGAGTAAGCACAGTATCGACAGTTCCGAAGTGGATATCATCGAAGAGGCCGAGGTCAGGGAACTGCCCGATGGGCGGCAAAGAGGCGCGGGGCCTTCGTGGCTGGCACTGGTGCTGGCATTGGTCGCCCTGTCCGCGGTGGCCGGCACCCTGTATTTCGGTTACGAACACTGGCAGAACCTGCAGACAACCCTTGTCCGCATCGACCAGACCATGGAAGAGGCAGGCAGGTATCAAAAGGAGCTTCAGGTCAATCTGAGCGCCGCGCTGGAATCCTTCGAGGCTCAAAAAAGTATCCTGGAAAAGCAGAAGCAGCACTTTTCGGAACAGCAGAAACTGCTCTCGGACCAGGAAAATCAGTTGGCCCGGGAGCGCAACCGGCTGGATGAACAGAATGTCAGAATGCAGGAGACCCTCGGTGCCGTGCATCAGCGGCTTGCAAAAAGTTCCACGGAATGGATGGCGGTGGAAGCAGAGTATCTGCTCCAGGTGGCAAATCACCGACTGCGGCTCGAGGGGGATGTTCAGACCGCGATCCTTGCACTGCAAAGTGCCGACAGCAGGCTTAAGGAGACCGGTGATCCCGGTTGGATTAACGTACGTGAATTGATTGCGGCTGAGATCGGCAGTCTCGAAGCCGTTGAGCCCATGGACTGGGCGGGGCTCTCGTCCCGCCTGTCGGGCCTTGCCGAACAGGTCGAGTCACTCAGGTTCAAAGGCACAAAACCCCTGCCCCCGCCATCCGCAGAGACCGAAGCCGCGGCCCCTGAAGACCGCTCCATGGAAACCATGCTGAAAGATGGGTGGAGGGGCTTGAAATCCATGATGGTCATACGCCACCATGGGCAGCCCGTGACCGCCATGTTCCCTCCTGACCAGCAGCATTTTGTCTATCAGAATCTGCGCCTTCAGTTCGAAGGGGCCAGGCTGGCCCTGCTCCGCCGAAACCAGCCGCTCTTCAGCACCAGCCTGCAGACCGCGGAGCAGTGGATCCGGGATTTCTTCGACCCCGACGACGCAGCGACCCAGGCGATACTCGAGGGGATCGGGAGGCTCAGGCCCATCAATGTAAACCCCGCCATGCCGGATATATCCGGTTCACTGCTGGTTCTCCGGGAACAGCTGAAACATACCCGCACCGGGAGTGACAGCGAATGAGAACCCTCATCGTCGCGCTTCTGGTATTGGCAGTTTCGGTAGTGCTTGCGCTCGTCGTCAAGGAAGACAATGGCTACATCCTTATCGGATACGGGCACTGGAGCGTGGAGGGCAGCCTGGCCTTTTTCGCACTGTTGAATCTGGCGCTTTTCGCGGCGCTTTACCTGGCCATGAGGCTCCTGGCACGGGTCTGGTCGATGCCCCGGGAGATCCATGACTGGCAGGACAGACGGGGGGCGAAAAGAGCCAGAAGGGAACTGACCCAAGGGCTGCTCGAACTCTCCGAGGGGCACTGGAAGAATGCCGAACAGAGCCTGATCCGAAATGCCGGCAACTCGGAGACCCCGCTTTTGAACTACCTGGCGGCGGCGCGTTCAGCACAGCAGCAGGGTGCCCACGACCGCCGGGATCACTATCTGCAGCTCGCCCACGAGAGCATGCCGTCGGCGGATGTGGCGGTCGGCCTCACCCAGGCCGAACTGCAGCTGGCACATGAACAGATAGAACAGGCACTGGCCACGCTGAAGCACCTTCGGCGCATCGCACCGAAGCACACCCATGTACTGAAAATGCTCAAAGAGCTGTACGAACGGGTTGGCGACTGGGAGGGGCTGAACCGGCTGTTGCCGGAACTGAAAAAACGCAAGGTTATCGACAAACAACAGATGCAGGAACTGGAAGTGAGAATCTTCTGCAACCTGTTGGACCGCGCCTCGGACGGCGGCGACCTGCAGCAGCTCAATGCGGCCTGGAAGGGATTCTCCCGTTCCGCCCAGGAAAACAAGCAACTGCTTACACGTTATGCCCACCACCTCATGGAAAAAGGCGCCGAAGCGCAGGTGGAGGCGCTGCTGCGCTCGGCCATCGCGCGCCAGTGGGACGAGCAACTCGTCGAACTCTACAGCCGGGTCACGGTTGCCGAAAACGCCAAACAGCTCTCGGTCGCGGAGGGTTGGCTCTCCGAACACCCCCGCAACCCGGTGCTGCTGCTGACACTCGGTCGTCTGTGTATGAAGAATCAGCTCTGGGGCAAGGCACGCAGTTATCTCGAAGCCAGCATCGGCGCAAATCCGACCGCCGCAGCCTACAGGGAACTGGGCGCACTGCTCGAGGGAATGGG
>JAHEHQ010000170.1 GCA_024644505.1 Gammaproteobacteria bacterium | reverse complement strand
GAGAAGAGTACGTCTAAGGTCCTGAACCAGGGCAACCCGGAGCAGGTGCAGACATGGCGCCCCCCCGAGATGGGCACGCTCCTGGACAGTATTCGGGACAGTGGTCACGGCGGCAGTCTGCTGACCGCGGACCAACTCCAGCAGTTGCAGAAACAGGCATACGAGGAAGGCTTCGAGAAGGGGAGAAAAGAGGGCTTCGAGTATGGACACAAAGAGGGTCTTACCGCGGGGCGGCAAAGGCTGGAAGAGAAGGCGGGTCAACTCGATACGCTGCTGACCTCCCTCGAAACCCCTTTTCAGCAGCTCGACGACCAGGTGGAGTTGGAGCTTATCGAGCTCGTGATCGCCATGGTTCGTCAGCTGGTGCGGCGGGAAGTCCGAAACGACCCGGGTCAGATCATTGGCGTGGTAAGAGAGGCGATGTCCATCCTGCCCGTCTCTTCCCGCAATATCAGCCTGATTCTGCATCCGGAGGATGCTTCCCTGGTGAGAGAGACCTACGAACTGAGCGAGAGCGAACTCGGGTGGCGGATCGTCGAGGATCCGGTTTTGGCCCGCGGCGGATGCCGAATCTCAACGGAAACATCCCAGGTGGATGCGACGCTGGAGTCGCGACTGGCAACGCTGATTGCACCGTTGCTCGGGGGAGAACGGGATTTGGATGGGGAAGACGGTTAGAAGACAGTTACTAGTAACTAGATAAAGAGAAGAGACTGCTGTATGCCTAAATTAACCGACCAACTTTCGATCCTGATTCTTTCTTATTGACTACTAACTACTAACTCTCAACTATTAACTAATTAACTAGTTACTGATAACTCGATTTAATGACTTTCCCCCAAACAAATCGAAATCATATCTGGAAAGAGCGGCTCTCCCAGGCCCAGCAACGCGTGAGCGAAAATCGCGGGCTGGTGGTAGAGGGCAGGTTGACCCGGATGGTGGGTCTGACACTGGAGGCCGTGGGCTGCAGGGCGGCCATCGGTGGGCAGTGTGATGTAGTAAACGCCACGGGTGAAAAAATAGAGGCCGAAGTTGTCGGCTTTTCCGGAGAGAGTCTTTATCTCATGCCGACCGGGGATATTCGCGGCCTGGAACAGGATGCCCGGGTGATCCCCACCGGCAAGGTATGTGAGGCGCCGGTGGGTGACCATCTGCTCGGCAGGGTGATCGACGGAGCCGGCAGACCCCTCGACGGAAAAGGCCCGATTCACATGATCGACCGGCGCCCACTGACCGGCAAGTCCTACAATCCCATGAAACGTGCTCCTATACGGCGGCCGCTGGATGTGGGTGTAAGGGCCATCAACGCCCTGTTGAGCGTGGGACGCGGGCAGCGCCTTGGGCTATTTGCGGGTTCGGGTGTGGGAAAGAGTGTGTTGCTGGGAATGATGACGCGCTACACCAATGCCGATGTCACGGTTGTAGGATTGATCGGAGAGCGAGGCCGGGAGGTCAAGGAATTTGTGGAGAACATCCTCGGTGAGGAGGGACTTTCCAAGGCGGTGGTCGTTGCCGTACCCGCGGACAATCCCCCACTCCGCAGGATGCACGGTGCAATGCTGGCTACCAGCATTGCCGAGCACTTCAGGGAACAGGGAAAGCAGGTCCTGCTGCTGATGGATTCACTGACCCGTTTCGCCCAATCACAGCGGGAGATCGCCCTGGCAATTCATGAACCTCCCGCGACGAAAGGCTACCCGCCGTCGGTGTTCGCCAAACTGCCGCAACTGGTGGAACGGGCGGGCAATGGTGAGAAGGGGGGGGGATCCATAACGGCTTTCTACACGGTCCTTACCGAAGGGGATGACCAGAACGACCCCATAGCCGATGCGGCAAGGGCGATTCTGGACGGGCACATCGTATTGTCCAGACAACTGGCGGAAATGGGGCACTATCCGGCTATCGATATCGAGGCTTCGATCAGTCGCGCCATGAACGATATCACCGATGACGAGCACCAGGAGTCCGCCCGTGCCTTCAAGCATCTTTATAGTACTTACATGCAGAATCGGGATCTGATCAGCGTGGGGGCCTACGAAAGGGGATCGGATGAGCGGATCGATACCTCTATTGAGGCGATGCCGGCGTTGGAAGGTTTTCTTCGGCAGGATATGAACACACCGCAGTCACTGGAACTGAGTATCACGGATCTTCTCGAACTGTTTCCACCCGCAACCGCGGGGCAGGGTTGACGGAATAGTAATCACAAAGGAAAAAACATGTCACCTTCCAAAAGATTTCAACCGGTACACCGGGTTGCAGAGTCGCGGGAAAACAGAGCCGCACGGGCGCTGGGCGAATCCCAACGGAAGATGCGGGAGCACACCAACAGGCTCGAAGAATTGAAGCAGTATCACCGTGAGTATCTGGAGCGTTTCAAGAGCGCATCCCAGGGAGGACTTTCAGCCTCCCAGATGCAGGAGTATCGTGCTTTCCTCAGGAAACTGGAAACCGCCATCAGGGCGCAGGAGAAAGTCCTGCAGACGAGTCACCGGGAGTGCACCGGCAAAAAGGATGCATGGCAGGAGAAACACGTACGGACTCAGGCGCTGGGGAAGGCAATGGATCGTTTTCGCAAAGCCGAGAACAAGGCCATGGACAGCCGGGAACAGCAGGCGACCGACGAACACAGTCAGTGGCGGAACAAAGAGACTTGAGGTTCTAATCCCGGGGCCGGTTGAATCCAGGCGGCCTCTTCCCTGAAACCAGATAGGCAAAGGCAATCACCTCTGCGATGGCCCGGTAGAGCGATTCCGGTATCTCATCGCCCAGGGGTATCTGGGACAGTATGGCCGCAAGTTCCGGGTCTTCTTCCAATGGGACCTGGTGTCTTCTCGCCTGCTCCAGGATCTTTTCCGCCAATGCGCCTTTACCCTTGGCCGTGATACGCGGTGCATTCTCACCATCGTAAAGCAGGGCGACGGCCAGTTCCGGCGATTGGCGGGGAACGTCGCTCATGCCTTTTCATCCAGCAGTGGTCGAGGGGAGCGCGCAGTTTGATCCTCCCGAATGACATCTCCCTGGCAAGCGGTCAATGAACCGGGTTTCAGACCGGCCCGGAGAAAAGCCTGGGTGAGAACGGGCATTGCCCGATCCAGCTTGCGCGCACTTTCGGGATCCTGAGCGATGAAGTGGTTGGAGATAACGTCATCCTGCAATGTCAGCCTGGTGGCAACCGGTCCCAGGTTGGGCAGGTTAAACTCCAGACGAACAGACCATCGGGGTGCTTCGTCATTACCCCCGGGTTTGTGTTCCCTGCAGATTCTGACGAACAGATCGTCAGTGCCTTCCTGATGGCGGATCGGAAGTTCAAACTGCCAGACCTGCTGAGCGGTCTCCTCTCTGGGAAGGGAGGCCAGTTGATGCAGCAATGTCCTGGACAAGGCGCCTTCGGTCTGTAAAAGCAATTCGGTGAGCAAACGACCGATGCTTGCAGGCTGCAGGTTGGTCGGCCGCTGACCGGAATGAGGGTGCAGCGCTGTCTGCCGGCCCCCGGATTCGGACGGCTGCAGCAGGGGGCGGAGATGCAACAGAAGCCGCAACAGGCTCGCTTTGAGGTCTGTTCCGGCACCGTTACCTGCCGCCAGGTTCGACTCGAGAAAAAGCCCCGAATCCTGAAAAGCCTGTTTTATGCGGGTCGCTGTCAAAGGCTCGGTGCCTTCACGTGCATTGTTCAGGATAAGGTCGACTTGCCGCAGGATCTTGTCCGAGATGCCCGGCGATATCTTCAAGAGAGCGCTTCGCAAATCCCCCCGAACCTCAGGTCCCGCAGGGCCGGCTGGAAAAGGTTTGGTGCCGGCATCCGCCGGTGGGGCGGTGGAGATGCCGGTCTTGGGTTCTGATATTTTTACTCCGCCCGGAAACTGGGTGGACAGGTGGTTCAGGAGGCGGGATACAGATTGCTGTCTGGGCAGTGCGCTGCGCATTGCGCGAATCTGTGCATCCTCTTTCCTGGTCCGGCCCAATACCAGAAATTCCAGGGGGGATGACACCCTGAGTACCTGCAGCTGCAGTTTTTCACCGGGGTTTACACGGATCTCTCCTCTTGCGGCCACATCCGTGTTTCCCACCCTCAATAACAGACTGGTCTTGCCTTCGGTGTTTATCACCCTGGCCTGAAGCAACTGTCCGGGTTTTAGACTTTCCAGTAGTCCGGTTCTGGCCTTGTCAATGGTCAGTGGGGTACTGGGAATCAGGTCCGTTATGTACATGCAGGAGACTCTGTATCCATTCGTGAGATTATAGAGTATCCGGCGCCGCAGGTTCAGGCAGATGCAATGCCGGTCGATAACCCCTGGTAGGGCCTGTGGGTTCACGACTGATGGCAGATATCCGGCAAGATAGGGAAGAGGGAAAACAGCGACTCTGGTTCACACGCCGGGAGGGTCGTGCTCAGGGCCCGTTCCCCAGTGGCAGCATCAGGCGTTTTATTCTGCTTGGCAGACTGTCCATGGAAGACGAGGTCAAATGTGACGACCGGGATTGGAGGCGGATTGCGGAGGTACCCGAAGTTCTACCGCCGGAAATCAGGGACGCGCTGAATAACGGAAATGTCGATGAAATGGTGCCGGCCCGGATGCGTGAGGATGAGCGCAGCGGAAAGGATCGCAGGGCAACTGATCAAGACCGGCCCGACAGGCGGGAGCGCAGCGGGGAACGCAGGAGGGAGGAGCCTGATGTCGTCACCAGGCACCGCAGGACCCGGTCAGATCTGATCGAGAATGGCAGACAGCGGCGTTTTCCGTTGTCCGGTGTGCTGGTAATGGGTTTGGGTGTTCTGCTCGCAATGGGGTCAGGCCTCTATCTTGGTGCCCCCCCGACGATACCGGATCCCGAATGTTATCGGAGCCCCGCCCCGCAGGTTAACTGGAGAAACTGTATTCTCGACGGTCTGCAGGCGGAGTCGGCAGATCTGCAGGATGCCTTGCTCAACAACTCCATTCTGCGCGGGGCACGCTTCTCAGGCACCCGCTTCAACCGGGCAGATCTCAAGTATGCGAATCTGACGGGTGCGGATCTCAGCTACGCGGATTTTCGTCAGGCGGCCATGAAAGGCGCGGGACTGAGGAATGCGGACCTTTCTTATTCGGACCTCTCCCAGGCGGATCTGAGTTTTGCGGATCTCACCGGCGCCAACTTAGGGGGAGCCAACCTGGATCAGGCCCAATTCGCGCATGCCATCTGGATAGACGGTAAGAAATGCCTGCCGGGTTCGATTGGGGCATGCCTTGTCTCAGACGTTCCCGATTTCTAATCCGTTGAGAAAGACTCGGTGGTATAGCGGTACATACGAATATCGTCAGACCAGTAATCGGCGGTCATTCCCGCTTTCAGCTTGAGGTGGCGGAGAAACTCCCGGGGTTCGGGCAGAGATTCCCAAACCGAGGGCAGAAAAGTTCCGCGGCGGGAACCGCTTTGAAGGATCAGCCCGTCGATTCCCGGTCGCAGCCTGTCCACCAGATCCTTTTCCGAGGTGAAGGGGAGAGGGGAGGCGGGTGTCAGGACCGAGATATGAATATCCAGTGCATCCAGCTCTGATGACTGGAGCGGCGGGAATCTGGGATCACGGAAGGCCGCTGCATGGGCGTTTTCGACGACGTCCATTACCAGGGACTGCACGGCCTCCAGGTGTCCGATGCAGCCCCGCAGCGCACCGTGCTTGTTCAGGGTTACAAAACAGGCCCGTTTCTCATGCAGCTTTTCCGGATAGTCCTCGATCCTGATGTTGAGCCGACCGCCCGGATCCAGCCCGGATTGAATGGATCTTCGTGCCAGTGCCAGGAGTATGTCCCTTTCTTTCGGCGCCAGGCATTCAGTAGAAGGCATAGGCCCCATATCCCACCACCTGATTTCTGGGGCCGGCGGTATCTCCCGAGTTTCGCTGATCCAGTGTGGTAGCCGTGAGTCGAT
>JAHEHQ010000169.1 GCA_024644505.1 Gammaproteobacteria bacterium | reverse complement strand
GGGGTTCTTGCAAAGTGGATCATGCCAGGTAATGATCCGGGCGGTTTTGTGGTGACCCTACTGCTTGGCATTGGAGGTGCTTTCGTCGGTGGATTTATCGGCTCACTGCTGGGGTTGGGGTCTGTTACGGGGTTCAACCTGATGAGTCTTGCACTGGCTACCGGGGGGGCTCTTGTTCTTTTGTACGGCTATCGCTTGTTAAAATCAAAATGAGCACTGTTTTAACCATAGCCGTGGATTCGGTCTCTTGAGCGTCGATTGATGGCTTCTGATTTACCCAGTTGATATTGTGTGTCTTCATTGAACAAGGAACAGGTGTCTGGTGGCAGGAAAACCTCGGATAACACCTACGACAGAACCTACGCTGGCCTCGAGATTTCTGCGTGTAATTCTGGGCACAGTGCTGTTGTTTGCTACTGTAGGGCTGACGACTTGCCAGTCTTTCTTCGGCAGTTTCCTTGGGGGCAGTGACACTCAGCCCCCCGCGACTGTATCAAAGGTTGATTGACGGTGACCATGCAGCCACATTCCAACAGTCTCAGAGATTGGATAGGCGGTGGCTGGCTTCTGTTTTTACTCCCGATGCCTCTGATTCCCGCCCTTTTTATATCCCTGCTGAAAGGTGCACTCTGGCCTGCCGCGGTTACAGTTGCGGGAATAGGCCTGTTTATCGGCGCCGGTATCTCGACTCGCGTTGGCATGGCCAAAGAACGCGCCTACGAGCATAATAAGTTCGCCACCGCACCACGCCTCAAGCTCAAACTACTGGGGGGCCTGCTGACGGCTGTGGGTACCTTGGTCTGCGCCCGGCTGCTGGTTGAACACGGATGGCTTTTTTCGCTGTTTGCCGCCTCTTTATCGTTGGTTGGCTAC
This sequence comes from Gammaproteobacteria bacterium, assembly GCA_024644505.1. GTDB lineage: Bacteria > Pseudomonadota > Gammaproteobacteria > Chromatiales > Chromatiaceae > JAHEHQ01. The sequence goes on along the minus strand of JAHEHQ010000169.1, from coordinate 5,048 downwards.
TATTTGAGTTACGGATTTGACCCGATGAAGGATAAATCCGTTCCTTCCGCAGGATTTGGTTATACAAACCAGGAAGTGGCCGAGGCTATCAAGGAGGCAGAGGATAGGATTCATGGAATCCTGGTGGCCGCCCAGGGTATGAACAACCTGGAACTGAAAAGGCGCCTGATTCGCATCGGGGAGTCGGCGAAAAAGATCGTAAGCATCATTGAGGATGATCCCCGTGACCTGCGCCGTGCCCGAAAATTTCTCAACGTCTATCTTGATGGCGCGCACAAGGTCGCGAAAGGTTATGCCAGTACCCATACCCAGGTTCAATCGGATGAGTTGGAATCCAACTTTCGCAACGTTCTGGTGTCTATAGAAACGGTGTTCTCTGAACAGTACAAGAAGCTGCTGGAACATGATGTACGGGACCTGGACGTACAGATCGAAGTGCTGGATGCACAACTTAGACACGAGGGCGTTGTTTGATACGGAATAGACATGAAGACAGGAAATGACATGCCTAACAAAGAGTCGGTTACAGCGCCCGATACAATATCCGCTGAAGAAGCGAAGGTTGCCAGTAAGCTGTTGAATACCGCAGTGTCTGTACCAGAGATCGATAGTGAATTGGTTGACTATGCCAATGCTTCGGGGAAAGAGAAGGCGAAGATTGATGCGCTGATGGAAGAGATCCGGATTGACGACAGCAACTCCATCATTTTCTTCGGCACCAAGGCGCAGGAACAGTTGACAGATATCTCCGATCAAATACTGGAAGACGTGCGCAACAAGGATCTGGGAGCGGCCGGAGGGATTCTGAACGAAATGGTTGCCACTTTGCGCGGTTTCGATGTGGACGAACTCGATCCATCCAGAAAACAAGGATTCATCACGCGATTGTTTGGAGGCACCAGGCCTTTGGTCAGGATGCTGCAGCAGTACGAAGCGGTACAGCGTCAGATCGATGGTATAACCAATAAGCTGGAAACCCACAAGACCAGGCTGCTGACAGACATTACGACCCTGGATCGTCTCTACAAGGCAACCCTCGAGTACTTCCATGATCTGGAAAGCTACATCACTGCGGGGGAGGAAAAATTGCGGCAGATCGACAACGAGGCTATACCGGCATTGGCGCAGGATGCGGTAGACAATGACGGGGTGCTGAAAGCGCAGGAGCTACGCGACCTTCGTGCGAGACGCGATGATCTGGAACGACGGATTCATGACCTGCATCTCACGCGCCAGGTGGCCATGCAGAGTTTGCCCAGCATTCGTCTGGTACAGGAGAACGACAAGGGTCTGGTCACCAAGATCAACTCGACCATGGCCAACACGATTCCGCTCTGGCGACAGCAACTGGCCACCGCAGTGACCGTTTTTCGCTCCAGCGAGGCCGCAAAGAGTGTCAAGGCTGCCACAGATCTGACAAACGACTTACTCGAATCCAATGCGGAGAATCTCAAAATCGCCAATGCAGAGACCCGCCGGCAGATGGAGCGGGGGGTATTCGATGTCGTTTCGGTCAAAAAGGCCAACCAGATGCTGATCGAAACTATCGAGGAAAGCCTGCAGATAGCAGACGAAGGCAAAAGGATGCGCGCCGATGCACTGGAACAGATCAAGGTCATGGAAACCGAGCTGAAAAGCACGTTGAAATCGGCCAGTGCCGCAGAATAACTCATTGCCGATTGGGTACCGTTTTGCTCGAGGGAGCAGCTCAATCACCTTTGACCCGTGCTATGGATCTGTCCCAACCGGCCAGCAGTCTTTCTCTCTGTTCTGCCATCATTTCGGGCTTGAACAGGGCCTCACGCCGCCATTGTCCGGCAATGGTATCCAGTGAATCGAAAACGCCCTGTTGCAGACCTGCCAGGTAGGCGGCACCCAGGGCGGTGGTTTCCGTCACTTGCGGTCTTTCTATGGGAATGTCGATGATGTCCGACAGGAACTGCATCAGCCAGTTGTTCGCTACCATGCCGCCGTCCACCCGGAGGGACTCCATCTCCGCACCATCGGCGCTCATGGCCTGCACCAGGTCGCGTGTCTGATAGGCCATGGATTCCAGTGTGGCCCTGGCAAGTTCCGCCACACCCGTATCGCGGGTGATCCCGAATATTGCACCGCGTGCGTGCGGATCCCAATGAGGTGCGCCAAGCCCGGTGAAAGCGGGCACCAGATAGACCCCCCGGTTGTCTTTCAGTCCCGCTGCGAGAGATTCTGTCTGCGGTGCCGAATCGATAACACCGATACCGTCTCGTAACCATTGAACCGCAGCTCCCGCGACAAAGATAGAACCTTCCAGGGCATAGGTGCACTCTCCGCCAAGGCGGTACGCAACAGTGGTGAGCAGTTTGTGTTTGGAGGCAACCGCCTTCTGGCCGGTGTTAAGCACGGCAAAGCAGCCTGTGCCGTAGGTGGATTTGATCATGCCGGGTTCGAAGCAGGCCTGTCCGATAGTGGCTGCCTGTTGATCTCCCGCAACGCCGGCAATGGGGATCGGTATACCGGTTACTTCGGCATCCGTCACGCCAAAGTCTGCGGCACTGTCCTTCACCTCGGGCAACATGGACTCCGGGACCTGGAACAGCGAGAGCATATCCCGGTCCCAGACCTGGTCGTGGATATTGAACAGCATGGTACGGCAGGCGTTGGTGGCATCGGTGGCATGGACCCGCCCGCCGGTAAGGCGCCAGATCAGGAAAGTGTCGGTGGTTCCGAAGGCGAGACGACCCTGGTCTGCCAGGGTGCGTGCCTTTTCCACATGGTCCAGAATCCAGCGGATCTTGGTGGCGGAGAAATAGGGATCGAGCAGCAGACCGGTTCTGGGCTGAATCTGTTCATCCCGTCCGGCGAGTTTCAACTCGTCACAGAATCCGGCCGTTCTCCGGTCCTGCCAGACGATGGCGTTGTGGATGGGTTCTCCGGTTTCCCGGTCCCACATCACGGTGGTTTCCCGCTGATTGGTGATGCCGAGGCCCGCGATGGTCATGGACTCTTTCCGGCTCCATTCGACGGCCTCGCGACAGACACGAAGCGTGGTGGCCCAGATCTCTTCCGGATCGTGCTCCACCCAACCCAGATCCGGGAAAATCTGCCGAAACTCCTGCTGGGCCGTGAAGACCGGGTGCCCGCTCGTTTTGAACAGGATCGCACGGGTGCTTGTGGTTCCCTGGTCGATACTGAGAATCAGTGCATTATCAGCCATTTGTGCCCCCTGTTTCCTGCCTTTCACGAAAAGGCCCGGATGGTTATTTCAGCAATTGATTATATGGGAAAACCATAGATATCATCCGGTCATACCGACTAACGGCAGCGACCTTTTATAACCTCTTCCCCAGCAAAGATTCTATGCAAAATATCCCCGATAGAAAAGATAGAATTTTCGTCTTTAATGAAAGTATGCTCGTTTTAACTCGGAAAAGGCATTGTAACGAAAATTCTGTGTGCTAATATCGAAAACTCATGGGACAGTTAAAGCGCCAAATCGTCGGAGGAAAAACTAAATGAAGAAGAGAATTGCTGTTGCGATAGCAGCCGCTCTGATCTGTGTGCCGCCCGGGGTGTTCGCGGGACAGGCCGAGGCGGATAAATGGATTGAAAGTGAGTTTCAACCATCGACACTTTCCAAAGCAGACCAGAAAAAAGAGATGGCCTGGTTCATAGAGGCATCGAAACCCTTCAAGGGCATGGAGATTAACGTCCTGTCCGAGACCATCCCCACCCACGAGTACGAATCCAAGGTGCTGACCAAGGCATTCGAGGAGATTACCGGCATCAAGGTCAACCACCAGTTGCTGGGTGAGGGTGAAGTGGTTCAGGCGGTTCAGACCCAGATGCAGACCGGCCGTAATCTCTACGATGCCTATATTAACGATTCGGATCTTATTGGCACCCATTCGAGATTGCAGCTGGCGGTCAACCTCACAGACTGGATGGCAGGCGAGGGCAAGGATGTCACCAATCCCATGCTCGATCTGGATGACTTCATGGGCATCTCCTTCACTACCGGACCTGATGGCAAGGTTTACCAGCTTCCCGATCAGCAGTTTGCGAATCTCTACTGGTTCCGCTATGACTGGTTTCAGCGGGATGATCTGAAGGAAGCCTTCAAGAAGCGGTACGGTTATGACCTGGGCGTACCGGTGAACTGGTCTGCCTATGAAGACATAGCCGAGTTTTTCTCGGTTCACGTCAAGGAGATCGACGGTGTTCGCATATATGGCCACATGGACTACGGCAAGCGCGCCCCGGATCTGGGGTGGCGTATGACCGACGCCTGGCTGTCGATGGCCGGCGCCGGCGACAAGGGCCTGCCGAATGGCCGGCCCGTGGACGAGTGGGGCATTCGAATGGAGGAGGGTTCCTGTAATCCGGTAGGTGCTTCGGTATCCCGCGGCGGTGCGGCAAACGGCCCGGCGGCTGTCTATGCAATCCGAAAATGGGACGAGTGGCTGCGAAAATATGCTCCCCCGGGCGCCGCCAGCTATGACTTCTACCAGTCGCTGCCGGCATTGTCGCAGGGCAACGTGGCACAGCAGATCTTCTGGTACACGGCATTCACCTCATCCATGGTCGCGCCCAAGAGCGAAGGCAACAACACCGTCGATGACGAGGGTAGACTGCTTTGGCGTATGGCTCCCTCACCCCACGGTCCCTATTGGGAGGAAGGCCAGAAGCTGGGATATCAGGATGCGGGCTCCTGGACACTGTTCAAGTCCACACCCGTTGACCGGCGCAAGGCGGCCTGGTTGTATGCACAGTTCGTGGTTGCCAAGACAACCTCTCTCAAGAAAACTCACGTCGGCCTGACACCCATTCGGGACAGCGATATCCGTCACGAGTCCTTCACCGAGCGTGCACCGAAACTGGGAGGTCTGGTGGAGTTCTACCGCTCGCCTGACCGGGTTCGCTGGACACCTACCGGCATCAATGTTCCTGACTATCCGAAGCTGGCACAGATCTGGTGGCAGCAGATCGGTGACGTCAACTCCGGGGCCTTCACACCTCAGCAGGCCATGGACAGGCTGGCGTCCGAGATGGATGTGACCATGTCCCGT
>JAHEHQ010000168.1 GCA_024644505.1 Gammaproteobacteria bacterium | reverse complement strand
GGCAACACGATATTGTGCTTCTGGGTTCTGGCCACCAGACTGCCCGTGGTCTGGCTGTCCACGATACAGATCAGTTCCACCTTGAACGTCTTGGTCGCATCCCTGCCGTTGAGTTCCTCAAAGAGGTTTTCTGCCGCCGCCTTGGCCTGGAGGTCCGCCATATGGGCCTGTTTGGGCATCCAGTCGGGTCCGGGATAGCTGCCCGAGTCTCCCGCCACATAGACCTTATCCATGCCCTCCACCCGACACTGGGCGTCCGCCTTGATGAGCCCACCCTCTGATCTTGGCAGTTCCGTGTTATCGAACCACTGATTACCCGTGATGCCGGACATGAACAGGATCAGATGGGCGTCGAACTCCCCCCCTTCGGTGATCACGGATTTATCGGTAAACCCCATGATCTTGTGGCCGAGGTGGGTTTCTATACCGCGCTTGTCCATCTCCGCCTGCAACCCCTTTACTGCCTTGGGTCCCAGACGCTGCCCGGGACTGGCCGCGGGGGTGAAGAAGACCAGTTTGATCCTGTTACGCCGACCATCCAGGCGAAGCTGGCGGTCGATACCGAAGAGAAACTCGAACATGGGGCCGCCGCGCATCGCGGAGGGCTCCTTGGGGTTGCCGGAAAAGCCCACGGCGATGGTGCCGCTTTCCAGTCGTTTCAGGCGGTCCCGGATCTTTTCCGCCACTGGAATCCCTTCACAGGGGACAAGGGCGTGTTCAATCCCAGGCAGCTTCTTTATGTAACGCCCCCCGCTGCAGATCATCAGCCCGTCATTTTTGATTTTACCCCGGTCGGTGACGAGGGTGCGGCCGCCGTCCTTGAGGCCCGTAGCCGATGCCTTGACATAGTTCACCTTCATGCGTTGGAAGAAATTTCCCAGGCGTATAAGGAGATCTTCGGGCCTGCGCAGGCCTGAAGGAATCCAGATGGTTCCCGGCATGTAGGAAAATTCCGGTTTCGGGGCGACCAGAGTGATTTCCATACGCGGGTCGAAGGCCCGCAGTTTCTTGACGGCTGTGAGTCCCGCAAAACCGGCGCCGACAATGGTGACTCGCTTCATCCTCCCCTCCGGGGCATTTCAGGGCCTGTTAACACTATGCGGATACCCAGCGTTGGCTCTCCAATGAGGCCAGGCGCCCGAAGGAAGTGCCCTGGGGGTGATTCCAGGGAACCTTGTGCGTTGAAGCCCCGATGAGTACTGAATAAAAAAGACATTCCCATATCGACTCGGATTCGGATCTGCCACGAGTAAATATTTTACGAGTATATTGTTCAGGATTAACCCTTGGGCGCCAGATTATGCTTGTTTTTTTGGGTAAACACTACCTTCTCCCATCGCACTGATTTCGTTTGGATGAATCTTCACCTTGATACCGTTATGATTCGCCCCCATTTCGTGTCCGGATAACAAATCAGATGAACGCGCTCTCACTGAATAATCTCTGCAAGACCTACAACAACGGATTCGAGGCCCTCAGGGGCATCGACCTGGCGGTGTCGGAAGGGGATTTTTTTGCCCTGTTGGGCCCCAACGGGGCAGGAAAATCCACAGCCATCGGGATTGTAACCTCCCTGGTCAACAAGACGTCGGGCACGGTCGAGGTGTTTGGGCACGACCTGGACCGGGACCCCGAGGCCGTGAAGGCATGCATCGGCCTGGTTCCCCAGGAGTTCAACTTCAACCAGTGGGAGCCCGTCGGTGAGATTGTGGTCAACCAGGCGGGGTACTATGGGATTCCGCGCGGGGAGGCCTGGCGGCGCGCCGAGGAGAGTCTCCGGCGACTCGACCTTTGGGATAAACGCACCGAGATGGCCATGAAGCTGTCCGGTGGGATGAAGCGCCGGCTGATGATCGCGCGCGCCCTGGTGCACAATCCGAAGCTGCTGATCCTCGATGAGCCCACCGCAGGTGTGGATATCGAGATACGCCGTTCCATGTGGTCTTTTATGACCGACCTCAATCGACAGGGCACCACCATCATTCTCACCACCCATTATCTGGAAGAGGCGGAGAGTCTGTGCCGGAACATCGCCATCATCAATCAGGGACGCATCGTGGAGCACAGCCGTATGGATCGCCTTTTGCACGCGCTGCATGCCGAGACTTTCCTCCTGAACGTCAAGGAGATGCCGGCCCGGTTGCCCGAACTGGAAGGCTGCACCATGCAACGGCTGGACGACAACACCCTGGAAGTGGAAGTGAACCGTGATCTGGGCATCAACGGATTGTTTGAGGCGCTCTCCCGCAACGGCATGGAAGTGGTCAGCATGCGCAACAAGCAGAACCGGTTGGAACAGATATTTATCAGGATGATGGATGCCAACCGGAGATCGGCATGAAGCAGCTTTCGAGAACAAGCCGCTACAGGACCGCATTTCAGACGATTCTAACCAAGGAGATCCTGCGTTTCGGACGTATCTGGAAGCAGACGGTGCTGCCTCCCGTGATCACGACAACCCTTTATTACATCATTTTCGGCAACCTGATCGGGCAACGGATCGGGGAGATGGACGGCTTCGCGTACATTGATTTCATTGTGCCGGGCCTGATATTGATGGCGGTGATCACCAGTTCCTATTCCAACGTGGTGTCCTCATTCTTCAGCAGCAAGTATCAGCACCATGTGGAAGAACTGCTGATATCACCGGTGCCGAACTGGATCATTCTCGCAGGTTATGTCGGGGGAGGCGTGGCACGGGGGGTTGCGGTGGGGATCGCCGTAACGCTGGTGTCCCTGTTCTTCACGGATCTCAGTATCCACCATTACGGATGGACCCTGGTTGTGTTCGTGCTCACCTCGATCCTGTTTGCATTGGGCGGCTTCATCAACGCCATCTATGCCAACAGCTTCGATGATATCTCTATCGTCCCGACATTTGTGTTGACCCCGCTGACCTATCTTGGGGGGGTCTTTTATTCTATCCGGATGCTGCCCGAGTTCTGGCAGCAGGTTTCCCTGGTAAATCCTGTGCTCTACATGGTGAACGCCTTTCGCTACGGTCTGCTCGGAACATCCGATATTCATATCGGATTGGCGCTTGTCATCATCCTGCTTTTTATCATCGGCCTGACCGCCTTCAGCCTGAATCTGTTGAAGCGGGGGGTGGGGATTAAGAATTAAAGAAGGGCCGAGGGCCGAGGGCCGAGGGCCAAGGGCCAAGGGCCAAGGGCCAAGGGCCAAGGGCCAAGGGCCAAGGGCCAAGGGCCAAGGGCCAAGGGCCAAGGGCCAAGGGCCAAGGGCCAAGGGCCAAGGGCCAAAGACTATGTTGCGAGGTGGGGTTTTAAACTGTCGGCCGGAGCCGGAATACTAACGGTGTAAGGTTCAGTATCCAAGTTCCGCGAACTAATCCCTCGGCCCTCGGCCCTCGGCCCTCGGCCCTTCTCTCAGGGTAAAAGGCTCAAAAGGCTGAACATCCACCAGATCCCCCTCAGAAACCCCCGCATTCTGTTCATCCAATAGAATAAAGCAGTTGGCCCGGCTCATGGAGGTGAGAATGCCCGATCCCTGTTTGCCGGTATCGGTCACAGACAGTTCTCCATCGGCGGACAGACTCAGTATGCCGCGCTGAAACTCGAAACGCCCGGGGCGTTTGCGCATGGATGTCAGGGCCCTGGCCCGGATGACCAGCGGCTTCCATACCCGGCCGGTCGCCAGATATCGGATCGCCGGTTCAACGAACTGCAGGAAGGTCACCATTACCGCCACCGGGTTCCCCGGCAGGCCGAAAAACAGGGCCTTGCCCAGGTTGCCGTAGGCGAGGGGGCGCCCCGGTTTCATGGCGATCTTCCAGAAGCGGATGCGGCCGAGTTCCTCCAGCGTCGCTTTCACGTAATCCGCTTCACCGACAGAGACACCCCCGGAAGTAATCACCAGATCGGCCATCCCCGCAGCGGAGGCGAACGCCTCCCGCAGGGCCTCGGGTTTGTCCCGGACCACGCCCAGGTCCAGGATCTCCAGGTCCAGGCGTTTCAGCATGCCGTAAAGGCTGTAGCGGTTGCTGTCGTATACCTCGCCCTTACCCAGGGGTTCACCGATGGAGCGCAATTCGTCCCCGGTGGAAAAAAAAGCCACCCGTGGGCGCCGGTAGACCGCAACCTCGCCGATTCCCAGGGATGAGAGGATGCCCAGGTCTGCCGCTGTCAGTTGTCTGCCTCGCTCCAACACCCTGCCGCCCTCGGGGATGTCTTCTCCGGCCTGACGCACGTTCCGGCCCTTTTTTTGCCCGGGAGATAACAGCACACGTTCTTCCCCGACAACCCGGGCATGCTCCTGCATCACCACCGTGTCGGTGCCGGTCGGCATGGGTGCCCCGGTCATAATCCTGACGCACTCACCGGATGCACAGCCTCCCTCGTAGGGTGCACCTGCGTAGGCGGTTCCGGCGATCCGGTACTCCTGGGATGCCGCCTCGGGCAACTCATCTCCGGCCAGGGCATAACCGTCCATGGCAGAGTTGGTGTGGCCCGGCACATTCAGGGGGGAGATGATCTCTTCGGCGATCACGCGGCCAAGGGCGTCACGCAGAAAAAGCCGCTGTCGATCGCTGATTGGCGTAATCGTATCGAGAATACTCGATCTGGCCTGGAACACGGTCAGAGAGGTGGGATCGGTGTCGTCGGCACAGCTGGGGGCTGCTTTGATCGGGGGGATCAGGTTCATGTCTGATGCCGTATTGTTATTCGGATAGAAAGTGGTGGAACAACAGTGCAGGAATAAACGATTCCCATTCGTTGAGAAGGCACGCCAGTCAGCGACGGCGGCCACCCAGTATGGATCCGAGTACACCGCGAATGACCTGTCGCCCTATCTGGCTGCCCACAGCACGGGCGGCACTCTTGAAGAAGGATTCCATGACAGTCTGGCGTTGCCGACCGCCACTGCCGCGGCGGGTCTTTTGCAGCGCCTTTTCCCTGGCCTTCTCGACTTCCGGCGTCTCCTGTTCCCGGGCAAGTTGTTCCGCCCTGGCGCTGAGGATCTCGTAGGCTGACTTCCGGTCCACCGGTTTGTCGTAGACACCGGCTACAATGGATCCCTGCATCAGTTCCCTGCGCAGTGTCAGCGTAACAGGGCCTATCTGGCTTCTCGGTGGCCGAATCAGAGTCTTTTGCACTATCTGCGGGCGGCCCTTGCCGTCCAGTGTCGAGACCAGTGCCTCGCCGACTCCCATTTCCGTTATCACTTGCACGGTATCGAGTTTCGGGTTGGGTCTGAATGTCTGGGCCGCTGCCTTGACCGCTTTCTGATCCTTCGGTGTGTAGGCGCGCAACGCATGTTGGATGCGGTTGCCCAGTTGACCCAACACGCTGTCGGGGATATCCATCGGGTTTTGGGTTACGAAATAGACCCCGACACCCTTGGAGCGGATCAACCGAACGACCTGTTCGATCTTGTCCAGCAGGACTTCCGGCGCATCGTCGAACATGAGGTGGGCTTCATCGAAGAACAGCACCAGCCGGGGTTTTTCCCGGTCGCCCACCTCGGGCAGATTCTCGAAAAGTTCCGACATCAGCCACAACAGAAAGGTGCCGTAGAGTTCAGGTGCCTGCATCAGCTGATTTGCCGCCAGGATGTTGATCACCCCCAGTCCCTTGTCGTCGTTCTGCATCAGGTCATCGAGGTTCAGGGCTGGTTCACCGAACAGTTTCTTTCCTCCCTGTGCCTCCAGGCTGATAAGGCGGCGTTGAATGGCCCCGACGCTGGCGGCTGACACATTCCCGTAGAGCGTTCGAAAATCCCTGGCGTTTTCGGCAACGTACTGGAGCATGGAGCGCAGATCCTTGATGTCCAGTAACAGCCAGCCGTTGTCGTCCGCAACCCGAAATACCAGGGACAGAACGCCGTACTGGGTGTCGTTGAGCTTGAGCAGCCTGGAAAGCAGCAGGGGGCCGAGATCGGAAAGGGTGGTGCGAACGGGATGT
>JAHEHQ010000167.1 GCA_024644505.1 Gammaproteobacteria bacterium | reverse complement strand
TCGAATTCGACAGCCGCATCCAGGCCTTGCAGCCCGTAAAGGATCTCGTTGGCCCCGGGTGCCACGCCGATGTGGATCGGGTGGTCGTACCAGTAGCGCTGGGGCTCCCGGGAAACCGCTTTGACCTTCTCCTTCAGTCTCGGGCTGATCTGAAGTGCATCTACGGAGCTGTCCGCCTGGGGAAGAGTCAGCAGGATATTTGAGGTGAACAGCAGTTCCCCGGCGACATCCAGGATCGGTCTGTCATTGAGTTTGGTAATAGTGACGACACGACGCTCCCGCAGGGAATCGACTGCCGCTTCAGTATTGCCCAGGATGCCGAGTGCCTCGGGGAAAAAGACCTTCCAGAAGGCCTCGATGGTTTCTCCCGCACCCCATTTCACAACCCCTGTCGTTGTGGCTGTGGCCAGTTCCTCGAGGCTGCGCCGGAAACCCTCATCCCGATCGCAGCGGTTGTTTATCTCCTGTTCGATGCGCCTTAATCCATCCAGATAGAATCCCGCCACGGCCGCCATGGGTTCGGACCGGCGTGCCTGCTCCAGCAGTTCAAGGGCATGGCTGGTTTGGTCATGCTCTGAACCGCACAGCGCGGTCAGGAAGGCACGGTTCAGCGTTTCCGGAGAGGCCGGTTTTCCCGCAGGCGGTGTCAATGATTCCTGTTCAACCAGGGCGGCGAAGATTTTCTGGATATCTCTGAACATGGAGTTGCCCACTTCTATTTATAATTTTTCAGTCACTGGTTACTTTATTTCCAGGCAGCGTAATTCTAAACTCCGCACCGGGATTACTGTCGACCACTTCGATCCGTCCGTTCATCGCAGCCACCAGCTTGTCCACCAGCGCCAGCCCGATGCCTGTACCCACCGTTTCCCGGGTCAGTTCATCCTCACTGCGGTAGAAGGGCTGAAAGATCTTCTTTCGCTGATCCCGGGGCACCCCGGGTCCGTAATCCCGCACGCCGAACCATACCCCGCCGTCAGCAGACTGGCCGCAGGATAACTCCACGGTCCTGTTGTCTGCGGTTGCGGAGAACTTGATGGCATTGTCCACCAGATTGATGAGTATCTGCGTGAACCCGTCCTGATCGACACGGACCTTCAGGTTCATCAGATGCTCCGGGCAATCGATCACGAGGCCGAAGCCGGTGCGTTCCACCTGTGATGCCAGCCTGGAGCGGGCGTTATCGACCAGCTCGGTCACGGGCACATCCCGAATGTCCAGCTGCAGTTCGTCGCGGTCGACACGGGCCAGCTGGAGCACGTTGGAGATCAGGCGTGAGAGGCGTTCACTCTCATCGTGTATGTAGCCGTAATAGACCTGTTTCTTTTCCTCGCTGGCCCAGCCCTGGAGCAGCATTTCACCGTACATGCGAATCGAAGTCAGGGGTGTCTTCAGTTCGTGGCTGACGGCGGAGACGAAATCCTGCTTTTGCCGGGTCAGGTCGATCTGCCGGGCACCCAGCCGGTAGATGAATGAGAAACTGCCGAGAAGCACCAGGGCGAGGATTATCGCGGTCCAGGTGACCAGGGACCCCCCGGGTCCCGCAGGCAGGCGGTTGATGCTGAATATCAGTTCCAGATCATTCAGCGGGGATGAAAGGTGCCTGTCGTAGAGTACCGTACCCTCCAGTTGTTGCGCATAGGAGAGATATTCCCTCGAGGCTTGCGCCCGGAAGGCCGATACGACCCCGCCCTGGAAGGCGACGATCAGATCGCTCATCCGGGACAGGCCGGTTTCGGCAAAGGCCGATTCGACGATACCCTGCAGGAAGGGCTGTTGCTCGATCAGGGCACCCTGGATATAACGCTGGTCGTCCCGCCACACCTTTCTGAACAGCACAAAGTGCCCACTGTCGAGCAGGCTGAACTCGAACGGATCCAGTTCGCTCTCGAAAGTGAGAATGCGGGAAGCTGTCCCGACATCCGGTTCCGTACTGATCTGTTCCTCTGCAAGCGGGAACTCCGCTTCCGCCAACAGTTCCTGTTCCTTGCGGCCCCTTTTCCTGGCAACCGTTGTCTGGCTGGCGAGGGTTTTCTGTGCTGCCTCGTCGACCGGTGGGTCCTGGAATCGCCGGTCCAGTTTCAGGTCTTCGACTCTTCCCAGGGAAATGCCGGCTACCGACAGCTTCTGCTTTTGTCTCAGGGCGGACTGTTCGTTGAGTCTGTCGAATGCCGCCTGGGGCATCGCCGCCCGCTCGGTCTTCGCCGTGGGAGCGGCCGTTTCCCTGTTTTCAGCCGCCCTGTTTTTCGCCAGGTCCTTGTCGGTATCGGCCATCGAAAGACGGGTTGCCGGACTGTAATCCTCTCTTGGTGCAGGCTCTGCCGACAGGCCGGTATCTCCGGGTGAAGTGCCTTTAGCTGTATGCACCAGCCGGTTCTCGCTGAGAATGCGTTGAATGCGGCCCGCGAGCATCTGCCGGTCCCGCAGTTCGTTGTCCGGGATGCCATAGGTCCCGGATTTTTCGTTCGGATCTGGCAGCAGGGGGGTGCTGAACAGTCCTTGGGTGTCGACCTGGAAGTGGCCGATCAGGCCAGGGATCCCCGAGGTGGCCGGATAGGCCGACAATGCCGAGCGCTGGAGAAAGCCGGTCGAGGCGTCCCCCTCCACCTGAAGAAAGTGATAGTCGGTGAAAGAGCGTGCCTCTTCCCGGTCGATGAGCTCTGTGGCGAGCCTGTCGATGCGTGCCGCCAGTTCCCCGGCCAGTATCCGTTGCTGGTGAAACGCCTCCCATTTGAGCTGACTGTAGGCCTGCTGGATCAGTATTGCCGTGGGTGCCGCCAGAAGCAGGAAAAACAGGATCAGCCAGCGCCTCAGTCCCTTCTTGTCCAGGCCGGTGAGCGGGGTCTCGAACATATGCCGCTCAATCCGTGACCAGGCGGTAGCCGGCACCTCGCACCGTCACTATGTGGCGGGGGGCCGCGGCGTCGGGTTCTATCTTGCGCCTGAGTTTGGCGATGTGGATATCCACGGTCCGGGTTTCCAGGTGCAGGTTTCTGGCATAGCCCCAGACCTTGGAGAGCAGTTCGTCACGGGAGACCGGGCGCTCGTTGTTGGCGTTGAGATACTGCAGGATCTCAATCTCGCGTCGGGTAAAGACGAGCGGCTCACCCTGGCGTTGACCTGTCAGATTGGCGGTGTCCACCTCGATGTCATCACTCATCCGGATCATGCGCTGTGCATCGGTGACCACCCGTGAACGCCGCAGCACCGCCTTTACCCGCAACACCAGCTGGGCGACGGAAAAGGGCTTGGCCACATAATCGTCGGCACCCAGTGAAAGCCCCTGGATGATGTCCTCGTCGCTGGATTTTGCGGTAAGCATGATGATGGGTTGATCGGGGTCTGCCGCACGGATCCGGTCGCAGATCTCAAAGCCGTTCATCCCGGGCAGCATGACGTCCAGCAGTATGAGGTCGAATCTGCCGGTCAGGGCCTTTTCCAGGCCTGCCGTACCCTCGGTTATACCCTCCACCTCATAACCGTGAAACACAAAGACATCGATCAGGCCATTCAGTATGGCTGACTCGTCCTCGACGATGAGCAGGCGGACCTTCGTTTGCATGGCATGTTCGAGCTTAACAGGTACCGGCGTCGGGCTATGTAAAACTTTGGTAAAAATCCGCCGCGAGAGTTTACCAAACCCTGTCTGTTTTGCCCCTTCGAGCCTTCCTAGACTGGTGGTGTGTTCCATCAAAACCCATCAGGAGGTTACAGACATGGCATTGATAACAAGAGTTACACGGTTGTTCAGGGCTGATCTTCATGCGGTGCTGGACAGTATCGAGGAGCCGGAGCTGCTGCTCAGGCAGGCGGTTCGCGAGATGGATGAGGAGGTCGCCCGCCAGCAGCAGCGCGTCGAGGGTCTGGGTCTGCGGCATGATTTGTTGAAAGGCCGGGAGGCGGAGACCGGGTCTTTCCTGGCCGAACTCGAAGAGCAGCTCGACGTCTGTTTCGATGCCGGCAATGATGAACTTGCGCGCAATCTGGTCAGGCGTCGGCTCGAGGCTGAGCACTCCCTGAGGGCGTTGCAACGGGGCCGCGGTGAACTGGAGAAAAGCCTCGATAACCTGAATGCAACCCTGGAACAGAACCGGGCACGCCTGCAAGAGATGAAAAACCGGGCGGCACTGCTGGCTTCCGATGGGGGCCCCTCGCAGCGGGAAGAGGCGTGGGCCATACCGAACGGCGTGGTGCGTGATGCGGATGTGGAGGTCGCCTTTCTCCGGGAAAAGCGCAGGAGGGTGCAGTCATGAAGCGGCCGGGCTTTATCGAGGGCGTCCTGGTGGCCCTTGCCGCTGCCGTTGGAGGCACTCTGGTTCACGGGCTGCTTTCGGTGCTGCTGACGGAAGGGCTGGCGGTGCGGCTGATCGTTGCCGCGGCTGCTCTCGGGTACATCCTCTACCTCTTGTCCCGCAGCCGGGAAAGCGTTGGCCGGGTGACCCTGATCCTGGTCTGGTTGATCGTAACCGGGATCGGCTGGCTGATGGCGCCTTCCCTGACGGGATTTGTACTGATGCAGGCGGCCCTGATCTGGGTCACCCGATCACTCTACTTCTATTCCAGTCCGCTCTGGGCCCTGGCAGACCTGGGTTTAAACGCCCTGAGCCTGGCGGCGGCGCTCTGGGCGTTTCTGCAGACAGGCGGCCCGTTTGCCCCCCTCTGGTTATTTTTTCTGACACAGACGTTATTCACGGTCATCCCGGCCGGCTTCGGTGGCAAAGCGGGAAAGCCTGCCTCGGGGAGCCCCGGCCCTGACCATTTTCAGCAGGCATACCGCTCTGCCCAGGCCGCGGTGAATAACATAGAAAAGCAACAGGAGAATTTGACATGAAATCGAAAATCATCGCATTGGTATTGTTTGTTTCGACCATCGGCATCGTGGCCCTCTATCCTCCGGAACGGGGCGTGGGTGCCGGCACGGGGTCAAACGGAGGGGTGTCGACGATCAACGTCCAGACCGCCGGGCGGCCCAGGATAGACGTGGTCTTCGTGCTGGATACGACGGGGAGCATGGGGGGCATGATAGAGGCGGCAAAGGAAAAGGTCTGGTCCATCGCTTCTACCATGGCTGCTGCACAACCCACACCGGAGATCAGGATGGGGCTGGTGGCCTATCGCGACCGGGGTGACGCCTACGTGACCCGGGTGTTCGATCTCTCTTCCGATCTGGACAACATGTACGCCGAACTCATGGACTTTCGCGCCGACGGGGGTGGTGACGGGCCGGAGAGCGTGAACCAGGCGCTGCACGATGCCGTGCACAAGATCTCCTGGAGCCGGGACGACCAGGCCTACCGGGTTCTGTTCCTGGTGGGTGACGCACCTCCCCACATGGATTACCAGGATGACGTCAAGTACCAGGACACGGTGGCCGTGGCCCGGGACAAGGGCATCACCCTCAATACCATACAATGCGGAAACGACAATGCCACCAAACGGCGCTGGGAGCAGATTGCCCGGCTGGCCGACGGCCGGTACTTCCGGGTCGAACAGAGCGGCAGTGCGGTGGCGATCGCCACGCCTTACGATGAACGGCTGGCCAGTCTTTCCAAAGCGCTGGACGATACCAGGCTCTATTACGGCAACGAGGAGGACAAGAAGCGGCAGAAGCGAAAGCTGGCCGCCGCGGAGAAGCTGCACGCCGGTGCTTCCGCCGCCTCCCGTGCCCGCCGGGCCACGTTCAACGCATCGGAAGGCGGAGAGTCCAACTTTCTGGGTGAGGGGGAGCTTGTGGAAGATGTTGCCAAGGGTCGGGTCGATCTGTCCGGCATCGATCGGGACATGCTCCCGCAACCCCTGCAGTCCATGGCACCGGCCGATCTCGAAGCCCATGTCGCCGGGAAAGTGGAACGGCGCAACGAGCTGCGCCGGCAGATCAAGGATCTGGCAGGCGAGCGTTCGGAGTTTCTCAGGAAAAAGCGGGATTCCTTCGAGGATGTGGAGGCATCCCTCGATGACCAGATCTATACCACGGTGCGGGAGCAGGTGGAGGCGCAGGGCATGAAACTGGAGGCCGAGATGCCGGCCTATTGAGGGT